>NZ_JBJDNI010000006.1:0-213850 GCF_044900545.1 Scandinavium sp. NPDC088450
CTGGCACAAGTGGCGTACGGCGTCCTGAAATCAGGACGCCCGTTCGATGCCACGTTGCACACAGAAAATGCTTGCGTGGCATAACAGTATCTACAGGTGATGTTGTTTGTAGGCCGGGCAAAAAGCGTGCCGCCCGGCAACATCATGGGGACTGGGGACAGCATCGAGAACGTTCGATGAGCGCTAAATGGTCCTCAATAAGGCCAAAAGCGCAGGTGGCGTTGAACATTTTTTCAGCGCCATTTTTATTTACGCGGGGACAGGAAATCCCTACGCAAACGTTTTCTTTTTCTGTTAGAATGCGCCCCGAACTGGACGACAGGGCGTAAAATCGTGGGACAACTATGGTCTGGATTGATTACGCCATTATTGCGGTGATTGGTTTTTCCTGTCTGGTAAGCCTTATCCGCGGCTTTGTTCGTGAAGCATTGTCACTGGTAACTTGGGGTTGTGCTTTCTTTGTTGCCAGTCATTACTACACTTACCTGTCTGTCTGGTTTACGGGCTTTGAAGACGAACTGGTTCGAAATGGGATTGCTATCGCGGTGCTGTTTGTCGCGACGCTCATTGTCGGTGCTATCGTTAACTATGTTATCGGTGCGCTGGTCGAAAAAACGGGTCTGTCCGGTACGGACAGGGTGCTGGGAATTTGCTTTGGTGCGCTGCGTGGGGTGTTGATCGTCGCCGCCATACTGTTCTTCCTCGACACCTTTACCACGTTTTCGAAGGGCGAAGACTGGCAGAAGTCGCAGCTCATACCCCAGTTCAGTGTCGTCATCAGAATGTTCTTTGACTATCTGCAAAGCTCGTCAAGTTTCTTGCCCAAAGCATAAGCTTTGGGTAGTACTGAACGAGGAAAATGACGTATGTGCGGTATTGTCGGTATCGCCGGTGTTATGCCGGTAAACCAGTCGATTTATGACGCGTTAACGGTGCTTCAGCACCGTGGGCAGGATGCCGCAGGCATCATCACCATCGATGCAAACAACTGCTTCCGTTTGCGTAAAGCCAACGGCCTGGTGAGCGATGTATTTGGCGCCGTGCATATGCAGCGCCTGCAGGGCAATATGGGCATCGGCCACGTCCGTTACCCGACTGCGGGCAGCTCCAGTGCCTCTGAAGCACAACCGTTTTACGTCAACTCCCCGTATGGCATTACGCTTGCCCACAATGGCAATCTGACCAACGCCCACGAGTTGCGTAAAAAGCTGTTCGAAGAAAAACGCCGCCACATTAACACCACCTCCGATTCCGAAATCCTGCTCAATATCTTCGCCAGCGAGCTGGACAATTTCCGCCACTATCCGCTGGAAGCTGACAACATTTTCGCCGCGATTGCCGCGACGAACCGTCAGATTCGTGGCGCTTACGCTTGTGTGGCGATGATCATCGGCCACGGTATGGTTGCCTTCCGCGACCCGAACGGGATCCGTCCTCTGGTGCTGGGCAAACGTGACGTGGGTGATGGACGCACTGAATTTATGGTGGCTTCCGAAAGCGTGGCGCTGGATACGCTGGGCTTCGAATTCCTGCGTGACGTTGCGCCGGGTGAAGCTATCTACATCACCGAAAAAGGCCAGCTGTTCACCCGTCAGTGTGCGGATAATCCGGTCAGCAATCCTTGTCTGTTTGAGTATGTTTACTTCGCGCGCCCGGATTCGTTTATCGATAAAATTTCCGTCTACAGCGCTCGTGTGAACATGGGCACCAAGCTCGGCGAGAAAATTGCTCGTGAGTGGGAAGACCTGGATATCGACGTGGTGATCCCGATCCCCGAAACCTCCTGCGATATCGCACTGGAAATTGCTCGTATCCTCGAAAAACCGTACCGCCAGGGCTTTGTGAAGAACCGCTACGTTGGCCGCACGTTCATCATGCCGGGTCAGCAGCTGCGCCGTAAATCAGTACGCCGCAAACTGAACGCCAACCGTGCTGAGTTCCGTGATAAGAATGTGCTGCTGGTTGATGATTCCATTGTTCGTGGTACCACCTCCGAACAGATTATCGAGATGGCGCGTGAAGCAGGGGCGAAAAAAGTGTATCTGGCCTCAGCGGCACCCGAGATTCGCTTCCCGAACGTGTACGGCATCGACATGCCAAGCGCAACCGAGCTGATTGCTCACGGACGTGAAGTGGATGAGATCCGCCAGATAATCGGCGCCGACGGCCTGATTTTCCAGGATCTCAACGATCTGATTGATGCGGTGCGTGCCGAAAACCCGGATATTCAGCAGTTTGAATGCTCGGTCTTCAACGGCGTGTACGTCACCAAAGACGTGAACCAGCAATACCTCGATTATCTCGATGCCCTGCGTAATGACGATACCAAAGCCATGCAGCGTCAAAACGAAGTGGAAAACCTTGAGATGCATAACGAAGGCTAATACCCGTCTTCGAAAAAAGCCCGCGAAAATGCGGGCTTTTTTGTGTCTCGCATTCAGGCTTCGTCAACCCAGATTCGCATTTCGCCCTCCCCACGGTTAGCCCAGCTAAACCAGGGAATGAACGTCAGGGTTTGTGACTCTGCGCGGGTCTGGCGAGTATCGAAACTGTAGAGCGGCTGGTCTTCCGGCGCTGTAGGCAAACGCAAACCCTGCGCGGTTAAGATGATTTTCCCTGTCAGCACGCCGTTGCCGGGTTGCTCATGGAAATCACTCTCTTTAGGCAGGGAAAGATTGTGCAGCTCAGAGCCGTTATCCGCTTCCTCCAGGCAATACACCAGCGGCCCGCGCTGGACGGCGACTTTCCCTGCGTTGTGGCGCACTCTGGCACTGGCATACACTCTTTTTACCGGCATCGGCAAATCCAGGGTGATGATATCTCCCTGCTGCCACTGTCTGGTCACATGCAGATAACCTTTGAGTTGTTCACCCTGAGCCTTATCGCCATTCACCTGAATGTTAGGTGTCGGGCACCACTCGGGTAAACGCAGCGCCAGCGTATGAGCAACAGGTTTAGCGTTGGTGATAGTGACAGATATTTGGCCGCTCCATGGATAATTCCCCTCAATCTTTAACGCCAGTTCGCCTGCGGAAATCTGGAATTGAGCGTCGGTTCCTGCATAAAAGTTAATAAACAGCGCATCCGGGCGAGGAGTGAAAATGTAGTGCCCAATAGCGACCAGCGTGCGTGCGATGTTCGGAGGGCAGCAGGCGCAGCCGAACCAGCGTTGCCGAACGGGTTTTATATGGTCGTAAATATGGTTAAACGGAATACTTTTTGGCTGCGTTTCCAGCGGATTCACATAGAAGAAGTGTTTGCCATCCAGCGCCATGCCGCCCAACACGGTATTGTAGAAGGCGCGTTCCATCACATCTGCGTAGTGGGCATCACCTTCCATTTCCAGCATCCGGCGAGCAAACATCATCAGGCCAATAGAGGCACAGCTTTCGCCGTAAGCCGTATCATTCGGTAAATCATAATCACTGGTAAAGGCTTCCCCGATCCCCTGCGAACCGATTCCACCGGTGATGTACATCCGCCGTTGCACCATGTTATTCCAGATTCGCAGGCAGGCCTGGCGTTTCTCCTCGTCGTGGGTCATTCGCGCGATATGGGCAAGACCTGTCATCAGATAGACAGATCTGACGGCATGGCCGACAGCCTGATCCTGCTCGGCCAACGGTTTATGAGCATGGGTATAAGCTTTATCTTTGATCATCCACGCATCGCCCCAGTTATCCCAGTGCCAGGTGCCGCCGCGTTTCTCGAATTCAGCATCATAGTAATGCGGTTGACGGCCTCGCTCCTCAAGGAAAAAACGGGCCAGAGACTGATAGCGTGGTTCTTGCGTCACTTCAAACAGGCGCATTAAGGCTAACTCTATTTCAGGATGCCCTGGGTAGCCGCGTAGCTGACCGTTATCAGGCCCAAAAACGGTATCGATGTGATCGGTAAAACGACAGGCAATGTCCAGTAATTTGCCTTTACCCGTCGCGTTAAAGAAGGCGACAGCGGCTTCAATCAGATGTCCTGCGCAATAGAGTTCGTGGCACTCTGCCAGATTAGTCCAGCGCTGGCCGGGTTCCCTCAAGGTGTACCAGGTGTTGAGATAACCGTCTTCGAATTGTGCTTGTGCCAACAGTTCTATGACTTCATCTGCGGTCTTTTCCAGAACCGCATCCGGCTTTTGCAGCAGCGACCAGGCCACCGCTTCCAGCCATTTAGTGACATCACTATCCTGGAAAACCATGCCGTAAAACTCACCTTTTTCTCTCCCTGCGGCGATACGGTAATTGGCTAAAGCATGACTGGGTTCGGCGTCCGGGATTTCATCGTTGAGAGCCTGCCACTGATAAGGAATGACGACATCGCGGATAAGCCGCTGGTATTCGCCCAGAAAGGGGTCAATGACGTTGATGTGCTTCAGATCGGCTTCAATCACTTCAGAGTACATGCTGTTTACCTCAAGATTGGTGTGAATATTTTTGGCGAAGATCGAAGGAAATGCGCTGCATCATCGGGCCGTTGAGTCGGCATTTGAGCAGGCAGAGTGCCAGGGCCAGATGGAAAATCGCAGGAGCCAGGCTTTGCAGGGCGGTGATGCCCTGAATGGAGGCTGCGGTCTGATTCGCAAGCCCTGGATGGTAGGCAACCAGGATAAGGATCAGGCTGATAATGCCGCCAGAAGAGGCCCAGGAGAGCTTGATGAAGAACAGGTTGAAGGCAAAGTTCATGCCCGATGAGCGCACGCCGTTTTTCCACTCGCCGTAATCATCCGCAAAAGCCATGATCGAAAAGTGAAGAGGGAGGGTGAACCCGAGCACCACATTGTTGATGAAAATACAGACCAGCCACAAAGTCTGGTGCTGCGGGCCGGTCGGCAAAAACCACATTGCCACGCCAAAGACGGCCAGCAGAAGGTTAGTGAAGAAGTAGAGCTTCACCATGTCGATACGGCGTGAGAGTGGATTGACGATGATGGCCCCGAGAATGGCGGCTACGGTAACAATCGCGAAAAACAGCGACATAAACCCGGCACTTCCGTGCAGAGCGTAAGAGATGAAATACATGTAACCGCCACCGCGAATACACAGAATATTGACCAGCAGGAAAGACATCACCAGCATCATTAAAAGCTGATCGTTTTTACGCAGGCCTTGCAGATGCTGGCGTAAAGTAAACTGCCCGGCGAGTGAGACGGGGACTCGCTCTTTGACCCAGAAGAAGCACAACAAAAACATCACCACGCCCACAGTACAAAGCACGGTGACGCCATATTGATAGCCTTTCGCCAGGTTTCCTTTGCCAAAAATTTCCACCATCCACGGCAGGCCCACCGACACCAGAAAACCGGCGATGCCGCTCAAAACAAAACGCCAGGACTGGCAGGACATGACCTGATCGTGTCGGTTTGTCATAGCATTGATCAGCGCGCAGTAGGGCACGTTAATGGCTGTGTAGCCAACAGATAGCAGCAAGTAGGTGCCAAATGCCCACGCGATTTTCAGGTCAGGGCTGAGATCCGGTACGGTGAAGGTAAGTACGCCGATTACCCCAAGCGGAACCGCAATCCACAGTTGCCAGGGGCGAAAACGTCCCCAACGGCTGCGGGTTCTGTCAGCAATCACGCCCATCACGGGATCGGAGATGGCGTCGAAAATACGCAGGATCAGGAACATTGCGCCGACGATGGCCGGGCTGAGCCCAAAGATATCGGTGTAGAAAAAGAGTAAAAAACCGCTGATCAAATCAGAGATGCAGTGTCCGCCTGCATCACCCAACCCGTAACCTATTTTTTCGCGAGTCGAGAGTGTTTCTCCCGGCTCAAGAAGTTGCACATCGCTGTCCAAATTATCGGCAATTGCCATAGCCTATCCTCACCCGTTTTCAGTCGTCGTTAGCAGGAAGTCATTACGGCTTATCTCTGACTATTTTTAGTAAAAATAATTGATCACGAGAGTAGTTCTTGACGCTTTATTTGGTACAGAGTGATGTGCTTTTGGTGTGAATTTGATTTGAATTTTTACTATAAATAATTTTTAATTAGTGATGTGAATCACATCACGCCGGTTGAAAGGCGAGAAACCGGGCTGACAGAGATTTATGTTTAGTAAAAAAATCCCATATACTTGAGGGGGAAGGGGTTTCAGGAAACAGGGTGTATGGCGAAGAAAATCAGAATTAAAGATATCGCAGCGGCGAGCGGGGTGTCGATTGGGGCTGTCTCCCGGGCGCTCAAAGGCCAGCCGGGGTTGAGTGATGAGACTCGTCAGAAGATCTTGTCTATCGCACAAGCTGAAGGCTATGACTTTACCCGTTTGCGCAGCGGACGGATTAAGCGTTTACTTTTCCTGATGCACCGGGAACACAACATCGCCAGTGCCTTTCCTTTTTACTCAACGGTCATGCTGGGTGTGGCAGATGCTTGCCGGGAAAATGATGTCGCTATGAGCTTCCAGCCGATAGGTCCTGGCGATTCGATAACCGAGCTGGTGGCACTCCATCAGCCGGACGCGCTGATATGCGCGGGCTATCTTGAAGCTGAAATTCTGGCGGAATTACGCAAAACAGCCTTGCCTGTGGCGCTAGCCGATTTATGGGCAGCGGATTTTCCCTGCGTTAATCCTGATAATTATCACGGCGGCTTTGTTGCGACGCGACACCTGATTGAACTCGGTCGCAAGCGTATTGCTTTTCTCGGTCATTCACAGCGCCATTACAGTATTCGGCAGCGCGTCGAGGGTTATCAGCAGGCCCTGTTTGATGCCGGAATGACCTTATCTGATGACTATCTGGTTGAGGCTCCACCGGTGAAGGATATTGAGCAGGTCCTCATTGCCGGGATGGAAAAGCTGCTGGCGTTGCCTGAGCCGCCAGACGCTATTTTTGCTTATAACGATATGGCTGCGCTGGTCGCTATGCGTGTCTGTGCACAACAGGGGCTACGTATTCCAGAAGACATCGCCATCATTGGGTTTGATGACATCGATGCGGCAAGCTGGGCTCACCCGCCATTAACCACCGTTTCGATAGATAAACGTGAGCTGGGCCGGGATGCCTTTCAGCTACTGCATAGCGAAGGAAACGACCGAAATCTGCTCCTGCCGGTGAAACTGGTGATTCGCGAAAGCACATCCGGGAAATTGTCACCCGTCAGGTTGCGTCTTGCACCATAATCCGGCAAAGTTTGCTTCCTCACGTGAAAAGGGCTGAAAGAGTGAAACGACTCATTGTTGGAATTTCCGGTGCCAGCGGCGCAATTTATGGCGTGCGTTTGTTGCAGGTATTGCGTGATGTCGTCGGCGTTGAAACGCATCTGATCATGAGCCAGGCCGCTCGTCAGACTCTGGCTCTGGAAACGCCTTTTTCTTTACGTGAAGTGCAAGAGCTGGCGGATGTGGTGCATGATGCCCGTGATATCGCGGCGACAATCTCTTCCGGTTCTTTTAAGACGGCGGGAATGGTGATTCTGCCTTGCTCGATAAAAACCCTTTCCGGCATTGTGAACAGCTACACCGACGGATTGCTGACGCGCGCCGCAGATGTGGTATTGAAAGAGCGCCGCCCGTTGGTGCTTTGCGTACGCGAGACACCGCTGCATTTGGGCCACTTACGCCTGATGACTCAGGCCGCTGAAATTGGCGCAGTGATTATGCCGCCAGTTCCGGCGTTTTATCACCGCCCTCAGACGCTAGATGATGTGATTAATCAGACGGTTAACCGGGTTCTCGACCAGTTTGATATTGAACTTCCCGAAGATCTTTTCACTCGCTGGCAGGGCGCTTAATTCCCGCACTAAAATAGTGCATCTTCCTGGTGCATGCCCGGGCAGTGGGCGATTTTGTAATCGCGATCAAATCCTCAACATTTAATCCCCTTTTTCACCGTTTAGCGCTGCGGTTTATCCGTCGTTGCTGTTATCTTTCATTCTTAAGACAACTCTGCAACTATTCATTAACACATTTAACGCTGATTTTTTGAGCAGTCTGTTAAGTGGCATAAAACGTGCAGGGCTGGTCTGCAACACACAATATCGACTACACATAACACGCAACTGCATCACGACACTTAAGGGTAATGTATGAAGAAGACGGTTCTGGCTCTCTCTTTAATGCTTGGGATGGGCAGTGTATCCAGCGTATTTGCCGCGCTGCCGCAGACGGTTCGCATCGGGACCGATGCCACTTACGCACCCTTCTCCTCTAAGGACGCGAAGGGCGATTTCGTTGGCTTCGATATCGATTTGGGCAACGAAATGTGCAAACGCATGCAGGTGAAATGCACCTGGGTGGGCAGTGATTTCGACTCCCTTATCCCTTCCCTGAAGGCCAAGAAAATCGACGCCATCATCTCTTCCCTGTCGATCACTGAAAAACGCCAGCAGGAAATCGGCTTCTCCGAAAAACTCTACGCTGCAGATTCACGCCTGATTGCTGCAAAAGGTTCACCGATTGTGCCAACCATCGAATCACTGAAAGGTAAACACGTTGGCGTGCTGCAAGGGTCCATTCAGGAAACTTACGGCAACGACAAATGGCGTAGCCAGGGTGTTGATGTGGTGGCCTATCAGAACCAGGATCTGATTTATTCTGACCTCGCGGCCGGGCGTCTGGATGCTGCATTCCAGGACGAAGTGGCCGCCAGTGAAGGCTTCCTGAAGCAGCCAGCGGGTAAAGATTACGCTTTTGCCGGCCCTTCCGTTAAAGACAAAAAATACTTCGGTGACGGTACTGGTGTCGGTCTGCGTAAAGACGATACTGAGCTGAAGGCCGCGTTCGACAAAGCATTCGACTCGCTGCGCAAAGATGGCACCTACGACAAGATGGCGAAGAAGTACTTCGACTTTAACGTCTACGGTGACTAAGACTGCCGGCCCGGGAAACCGGGCCTTTCGGGCTGAGTGGTTATCTATACATGTGCGACATAATGTGGGGATGCTTTTCTGTGGTGCAAAGTTCGCACCAAAACGGTGCGTAATTGCATAGTTAAGCATTCTTAATGCAAAAAAGTGCGGGCCGAACCGCATAACCTTTTGCCTTATCCGCATAAAAGGTGGCACGATAACCACTCGATACTTCTGATTACCCGTTAAATGACAGTCTGTTGAGGATAATGATGAAAAAACTGGCGTTGTCTCTTTCTCTTATGCTGGCACTTTCCAGCGTATCCACAGTATTCGCAGCCATTCCGCAGAAAATTCGCATCGGTACCGATCCGACTTATGCCCCCTTTGAATCGAAAAATGCGCAGGGGGAATTGGTGGGTTTTGATATCGATCTGGCAAAAGAGCTGTGTAAGCGGATTAATACGCAATGTACCTTCGTTGAGAACCCGCTGGATGCGCTGATCCCATCGCTGCAAGCGAAGAAAATCGACGCCATTATGTCCTCCCTGTCAATCACGGAAAAACGCCAACAGCAAATTGCCTTCACCGACAAACTGTATGCCGCCGACTCCCGTCTGGTCGTGAAAAAGGGCAGCCCGGTAACACCGGACCTGGCCACACTGAAAGGCAAACGTGTCGGCGTGCTGCAAGGCACCACTCAGGAAACTTACGGTAACGAGCACTGGGCGCCAAAAGGTATTGAAATTGTCTCCTATCAAGGGCAGGACAATATCTATGCAGACCTGACGGCCGGGCGCATCGACGCCGCTTTCCAGGATGAAGTGGCGGCAAGCGAAGGCTTCCTGAAGCAGCCTATTGGCAAAGATTATCAGTTTGGCGGCCCGTCTATTAAGGATGAAAAACTGTTCGGCGTAGGCACCGGTATGGGTCTGCGTAAAGAGGATAACGAACTGCGTGTTGCCCTGAATAAAGCCTTTGCTGAAATGCGTGCGGATGGCACCTACGACAAGCTGGCGAAGAAGTATTTCGACTTTAACGTGTACGGCGAATAATCGCCGTTTTACCGTCCGGCCCGTCGTTCTCGGGCCTGGCGGTAGTGGACAGACAGGACAGGCTCAATGCTGTACGGGTTTTCTCAAGTCATATTACAGGGCGCACTGGTCACCCTTGAGCTGGCAATCAGCTCCGTGGTGCTGGCCGTGCTCATTGGCCTGGCGGGTGCGGCGGGCAAACTCTCCGGAAATCGTGTGCTGGCGTTGCTTTTTGAAGCTTACACCACGCTGATTCGCGGAGTGCCGGACCTCGTATTGATGTTGCTGATTTTCTACGGTCTGCAGATTGCGCTGAACAGCATCACTGATGCACTGGGCATGGCGCAGTTTGATATCGATCCGATGATTGCCGGTATCATCACCCTCGGTTTTATCTACGGAGCCTACTTCACTGAGACCTTCCGCGGGGCATTTCTTGCCGTGCCAAAAGGGCATATTGAAGCGGCGACGGCCTTTGGTTTCACCTCTCGGCAGACCTTCGTTCGTATTCTGTTTCCGGCGATGATGCGTTTTGCGTTACCGGGCATTGGCAATAACTGGCAAGTTATCCTCAAAGCCACCGCGCTGGTGTCGTTGCTCGGCCTGGAAGATGTGGTGAAAGCCACCCAGCTCGCCGGGAAAAGCACCTGGGAGCCGTTCTACTTCGCGATTGTCTGCGGCATTATCTATCTGGTGTTCACAACGGTCTCGAACGGTGTGCTGCTGTTGCTGGAGCGTCGTTACTCCGTGGGTGTGAAGAGGGCTGACCTGTGATCGAGATTATTCAGGAATACTGGAAGTCCCTGCTGTGGACCGACGGTTATCGCTTTACTGGCGTTGCCATTACGCTCTGGCTGCTGATTTCGTCCGTAGTGATGGGCGGCATTCTGGCAGTGTTTTTGGCGATTGGCCGTGTCTCAAGCAACAAGTTTATCCAGTTCCCTATCTGGCTCTTTACCTACATCTTCCGCGGCACGCCGTTGTATGTGCAGTTACTGGTGTTCTACTCGGGCATGTACACGCTGGAGATCGTGAAAGGGACTGAGCTGCTGAATGCCTTTTTCCGCAGCGGCCTGAACTGTACCGTGCTGGCGCTGACGCTCAACACTTGTGCGTATACCACAGAGATTTTCGCCGGGGCTATTCGTTCTGTGCCTGCGGGTGAAGTCGAAGCGGCACGTGCGTACGGCTTTTCGGGTGTGAAGCTTTATCGCTGCATCATTCTGCCTTCAGCCCTGCGTATCGCGCTTCCTGCCTACAGCAATGAAGTTATCCTGATGCTGCATTCGACCGCGCTGGCGTTTACCGCGACAGTACCGGATCTGCTGAAAATCGCGCGTGATATTAACTCTGCAACCTACCAGCCGTTTACGGCCTTCGGGATTGCGGCGGTCCTGTATCTGATTATCTCTTATGTGCTGATTAGCCTGTTCCGCAAAGCGGAAAAACGCTGGCTGCAACATGTGAACCCGTCTTCGACACACTGAGAACATCATGGCTGACAATAAATTAAACGTAATCGACCTGCACAAGCGCTACGGCGAACATGAAGTGCTGAAAGGGGTGTCACTGAAGGCCAATGCCGGTGATGTTATCAGTATTATCGGCTCGTCCGGCTCCGGGAAAAGTACCTTCCTGCGCTGCATTAACTTCCTCGAAAAACCGAGCGAAGGGAACATCGTGGTGAGCGGTCAGAACATTGGCCTGATTCGCGACAAAGACGGGCAGCTCAAAGTGGCGGACAAAAATCAGCTGCGTTTGCTGCGTACTCGTTTGACCATGGTGTTTCAGCATTTCAACCTGTGGAGCCACATGACGGTGTTAGAAAACGTCATGGAAGCGCCGATTCAGGTGTTAGGGCTTAGCAAGCAGGAAGCTCGTGAGCGTGCGGTGAAGTACCTGACAAAAGTCGGGATTGACGAGCGTCAGCAGATTAAGTATCCGGTGCATCTTTCCGGTGGTCAGCAGCAGCGTGTGTCGATAGCCCGTGCTCTGGCGATGGAGCCTGAGGTTCTGCTGTTTGATGAGCCCACGTCTGCACTTGATCCTGAGCTGGTCGGTGAAGTGCTGCGCATTATGCAGAAGCTGGCGGAAGAGGGGAAAACCATGGTGGTGGTCACGCACGAAATGGGCTTTGCTCGTAACGTTTCTTCCCATGTCATCTTCCTGCATCAGGGGCTCATTGAGGAAGAAGGACACCCGGATGAGGTGTTTGGCAACCCGAAAAGCCCGCGCTTGCAACAGTTCCTGAAAGGTTCGCTCAAGTAAGTCTTTGCCCCTCGCGGCCTGCGAGGGGTTATTTCTCCCGCCGATAGACCCAGTCGTCGTACCATTCGCCATTAAGCTGAAAGGCTTTCTCCAGGATTTGCGTTCGACTAAAACCTGTTTTCTCCAGTAACGCCACGGAACCCGCGTTTTCAGCCAGTACCCAACCGTTAATGGCCATTAAGCCTAGCTGCTTAAAACCGTACTCACACACGGCTTGCAGTGCCTCTTGTGCATAGCCTTTTCCCTGAGCCTGCGGCAACAATGCGTAGCCGATATCCGCCTCTTGTGGATAGCTATCGCTTACCATTAGGCCAATATCACCGAGAAAAGCGCACTGTGGGCTACGAATAGCAAATACCGTCGAATGCAAACGAGAGGTAAATTTCAACCTGAGGGCTTCTTCCGTTTGCTGTTCCCCCATAAATCGCATGACCTGTGGGTCCTGTCGAAGGGCCAGAAAACCCGCCCAGTCGCTTTCTTCCAGTGATGAAAGCGTGAGGCGAGGCGTTGTTAAAACCGGCATGCAGCCTCCTGAAGTCAATGCACTTTACGCGCAGTCTCGTGGTTTTCCATTTGATGCATAAAGTTCAGCACTTCGTTTTTTTCGAGAGAAGCACGAAGTTGTAACGCCAGATTGAGGCTATCAAGTACGTGGGCGTTGGCAATCAGTGGCGAATCCGCTGGAATGCGGCCTTCTCTTGCTAACCAGTCAACGACTGTGCGCCAGTGCCAGAGCGGGGAGTTGCCTTTGACGCGTTGTACCGGGCCCGGAAATTGCCTTGAACCTCTGGCGCCATCTTTGAGCAGGGCAATGGCCTGACGGGTCAGACCCGCAAGTTCGGCAATATCGCTTAAGCCAACCAGAGTTGAATCAACCGATTCAACCCGGGCATTAAGACCGGCAAATTCGATGTCGCGGATGGCGGACATAACGGCTGTGGTCAGCGTTTCGGCTTCTCTGTCAAATTCGAGATACACGGCCGTGCCATAAAAACAGACCAGAGCATCATCACAACCGGCTGAAAATAAAGCATCTTCCAGACCGGGAGTGTCTGATGTCACCCCTGAAAGGGTAAGTGTAAAATTATAAAGTGCCATGGTTTTTTCCTTCTGTTTTCTCACATCAACCACCCTTGTTCTGTGCCATATTCCGGGGTGCAACTGTCTACCTTCCGGATGATTTGGTAAGCATGATTTTGCGGGTTACCGGGCGTTGACCAGACACTCATCATATGTTCCCGATGCCAGGGGATCCCGCACATCAACCGTCCATAACAATGTGAACTTTTGCCTCCGAAGGTGAAGTGCCAACCTTTGGATTCTGCGTAGCGTATTGCTGCCCGAATATGTTTGTCTGGATGTTCCTTCATCATATCTTCCTGCTCATTATGAATATGATTGTTGACGTGTGTCAACAGTTGTTTTGAGTGAAAAAGCAACGAACCTCCGTGCTAAGAGTACCCGTAATGGCAGGAAATCAAGCGTGGTTGCGCAGAATATAGGGGGGAAAACATGCGTATTGCGAGCGTCCTTCCAGCACAACTGAAAAGTTGCACTGGAGACAGAGAAGAGATGCGTAGCAGGCTGTTAGTTTTTTAAAACATCCTCCAGGGCTTCTTCGAGATCGAACCAGCGGAACACGAAGCCAGCATCCTCGAGGCGTTTGGGGAGTGCGCGCTGGCCGCCTAACACGAGGACTGAGGATTCCCCCATTAATAGTCGGATGACGGTTGCCGGGACTCTCAGAAAAGCCGGACGTTTTAGCGCATGGCCAAGCGAATGTGCGAACTGTTCATTTCGAACCGGGTAGGGTGACACCATATTGAACGGGCCGCGAAGATCGTTGTCGAGCAGCCAGAGAATGCCATTGACCATATCATCGATGTGAACCCAGGCCAGATACTGACGCCCGTTGCCAATAGGGCCGCCGAGTCCTAATTTAAAGGGGGGCACCATTTTAGCCAGAATCCCGCCAGCCGGTGCCAATACAACGCCCGTACGCAGCAGACAAACGCGGGTGGATTCGCTTTGGGCTGAACAGGCAATTTGCTCCCACCGCGCGCAAAGTTTGTGGGTGAATTCGTTATGAGGCGGTTCTTCTTCTGTCACAACCACTTCGCCGAGATCGCCGTAATACCCGGTGGCGGAACCCGAAATCAGCACGCCCGGCGGCGCAGCTGTTGCAGCAATTAACTCAGCAAGCTGCTGAGTGAGTTGCCAACGGCTGTTACACAGCCGTTGTTTTTGCTCTTCGGTCCAGCGTTTATCCGCGATAGGCTCGCCCGCAAGATTGATTACCGCATCGATGCCGTCCAGATTTAGCCGGTCGTCGAGCCCTCTCCAAAGTTCAACCCGAGCGTCCAGAAGCTGGCGGGCTTTTTCAGGGCTTCGCGTCAGGACAACGACACTGTGGCCGATTTCAAGCAAACGCGGCACTAAATGACGACCGATCAGGCCAGTTCCACCGGTAACCAGAATCTTCATGCAACCTCCAGGAGGCGCTTAACGACGCCAGCTCATGGTCATGGAGACTGAATCGGCGTACCGCAGCGCGTGAAGTTTATCGATTTCTACTTCAGCATAAGTGACCCAGGCATGTTCGCATGCGATATTGAGCACATCCTGAGTTAATTTTTCCAGTAAAGAGAAACGGTTATTCTCGACGTGTTGAAGAATGCTCTTGGTAATGGTTCGGTAATTCAGCGCATCGTTAATATCTTCACTGCCGCGCGCCTTGTCTGCCGGATAGTGGATTGCCACGTTGATGACGATATCCTGACGGTTCGCTATCTCCTCTTCTTTAATACCAATGAAAGTACGCAGGCGCAGGTTTTTGATACGAATAATGGCGTCTGGCTGGGACATTGCAGGCTTCCTCTGAGTTGTTATCCCAATCATATTACAACAAATTCACGCTATTTCGAGTCGACCTTCTGCATCGCCCGTTCAGTAGCAGGGCGAGTACGAATACGCTCAAACCAGTTTTGCACGGCGGGGAAGTTTTGCAGGTCGATACGCTGGCGTTGATGGGCATTGATCCAGGGCCAGCAGGCAATATCAGCAATGCTGTAATGCTCGCCGCCAAGCCAGGGGAAAGACTCAAGGCGTTTGTTCAGCACGTTATAAAGGCGCAGCGTTTCAACCTGATAACGCTCAATGGCGTAAGGCACGGGCTGGGGGGCGAAATGATTGAAGTGATGATTTTGGCCCAGCATCGGCCCGAGCCCGCCAACCTGCCAGAAAAGCCATTGCAGCGTGACATGGCGTTCCCGTAATTCACCACTCAGCAGTTTTCCTGTTTTTTCTGCCAGATACAGCAGGATTTCACCGGATTCGAATAAGCTCAGCGGCGCACCACCATCCGCCGGGACATGGTCGACAATCGCGGGAATTTTATTGTTCGGCGACACGGAGAGAAATTGAGGGCGAAATTGATCACCTTTACTGATATCAACACGAATCAGGCGATACGCCAGCTGTGCTTCCTCGAGAAACAACGTGATTTTATGGCCGTTAGGGGTCGGGGCGTAATAAAGGTCAATCATTTTAACTCCTGCTGCTGGGCTATTTTGATGACAATTGCAGTATAGGCGGCTACGACAATTGTGTGAGTTTTCATCAAGTGACAGCCTTTAAAAGACGCGATATGTTGAAGCTTTCCCCCGAACACTCCCGAGGAAACTATGAGTCGTCCTGTGATTACGCTGTGGTCTGATGCAAATTTTTATTCGCCGTATGTGATGTCCGTGTATGTCGCTTTGCAGGAAAAAGGGCTGGCGTTTAGCCTGAAAACGGTGGACCTGAATAAAGGAGAACACCTGCAGTCCGGTTGGCAGGGCTATCGTCATACTCGCCGTGTACCTTTGCTGGAGGTCGATCATTTTCAACTGACGGAATCTTCAGCCATCACCGAATATCTGGATGAACGTTTTGCGCCACCAGAGTGGGAACGTCTCTACCCGCATGACATTGAAAAACGAGCCCGAGCCAGACAGATTCAGGCCTGGTTACGCAGCGATTTGATGGCGATTCGCGAAGAGCGTTCTACCGACGTTATTTTTGGCGGTGCAACGAAACCCGCGCTCAGTGCGGCAGGGCAAAAAACCGCGACCAAATTGATTGATACCGCCACGGAACTGCTTGCCCACGGGAAACCCAATTTATTTGGCGAATGGTGTATCGCCGATACGGATTTAGCGCTGATGCTTAACCGTCTGGTGCTTAACGGGGATGAAGTTCCAGAAGCGCTGGTGGACTATGCGACGTTTCAATGGCAGCGAGCGTCTGTCCAGCGATTTATCTCACTTTCTGCAAAACACGCAGGCTGAACAGGCGGAAATAATCCGTTATGATAGTGCGGTTTTTGTGAGGAACTGATTGATGAAACTGATGTTTGCATCGGATATTCATGGCTCTTTACCCGCTACCGAACGTGTTCTGTCATTGTTTCGGGAGAGCGGGGCGAAGTATCTGATTATCCTCGGCGATGTGTTGAATCACGGGCCGCGCAATGCGCTGCCTGAAGGTTACGCGCCCGCTGAAGTCGCGGTACAGCTCAATACTGTCGCCGATAAAATCATTGCTGTTCGCGGCAATTGTGACAGTGAAGTGGACCAGATGTTGCTGCATTTCCCGCTAACTGCGCCATGGCAGCAGGTGATAACCGAACAACAGCGGCTATTTTTAACTCATGGTCATCTGTTTGGGCCGGATAATCTGCCACCGCTGAGTGCTGGCGATGTGCTGGTTTATGGTCATACTCATATTCCGGTTGCAGCGCTTAAAGGGGAACTCTTCCACTTTAACCCAGGCTCCGTCAGCCTCCCCAAAGGGGGCAACGTGGCCAGTTACGGCATGATGGACGGTAATAAATTGCAGGTTTTAGCACTCAATGATCAACGGGTTATTGCAGAGGGTGCAATTAATCCGTAATTTACCCGACAACTGCAAACGCGCCGCAAGAGCGCTTTAGAAGAGAAGGTTTTCTGATGGTAGAGCAGAATTTGGCAAGTACTGAATGGGTGGACATTGTTAACGAAGACAATGAAGTGATTGCGCAGGCAAGCCGTGAACAAATGCGAGCGCAGTGCCTACGTCATCGCGCAACCTACATTGTGGTGCATGATGGCATGGGCAAAATTTTGGTGCAGCGCCGTACAGAAACCAAAGATTTTATGCCAGGCATGCTCGATGCTACCGCAGGTGGCGTGGTGCAGGCTGATGAGCAATTGCTGGAATCGGCTCGCCGTGAAGCAGAAGAAGAGTTAGGCATTGCTGGCGTTCCGTTTGCCGATCATGGTCAGTTCTATTTTGAAGATAAAAACTGCCGCGTCTGGGGCAGCCTTTTCAGCTGTGTTTCCCATGGACCCTTTGCCCTTCAGGAAGAAGAAGTCAGTGAAGTCTGCTGGCTGACACCGGAAGAGATAACCGCTCGCTGTGATGAGTTCACACCCGATTCCCTGAAAGCATTGGCATTGTGGATGAGCCGTAATGCCAGCAACGAAACCCACAAAGAAGAAGAGACGGAGTAACGATTAACAGCTCTCTCGCAAACAGAGTTTTGCGGCGATAGGCGTTGTTTCATCCCACTCTTCATCATTCAGACGCGCCAGCAGGGCGCGTCCTGCTTCAATCCCAATTTGACGATGCGGAACCGCAATGGTTGTCAGCGGTGGCTGGCAAACACGGCTGACGTTGCTGTCACCAAAGCCAACAATCGCCAGGTCATCCGGTACTTTAATCCTTCTGCGCTGACACTCATAGAGCGCGCCGCACGCCAGTTCATCCGACACACAGACCAGCGCATCCAGTTCCGGCCATGCCAGCAAAAACTCCGGTAACTGTGCCGCACCTGTTGTGAATGTAGGGGGCTCAGCAGCATTGATAACCCTGTCGAGCGACATATGGTGGCGCAGCATCGCTTTGTACCAGCCCTGAAGATGCTGCTGAAAAATCCACTGTTCCTGGTTGGCACACAGTAAGCCAATATTTTGATAGCCGCGATGAATAAGCGTTTGTGTCAACTCGAACATCGCAGCAACGTTATCTATACCGATATTCATATCCAACGGATCGGTGCGTTTCGCGCCAATCTCCATCACCGGAATTGAGCTGTTGCTCAGCCAATGACGAACCGTATCACTGTGTTCCACGCTGAGCAGGATTGCCGCCGCAATGTTTGAGGCAAGCAGCGTTTCAAGCAGTTTTTCTTCCTGCTCAAGATGATGACGGGACTCCGCCAGCATGATTTGGTAACCGGCAGGTTGCAGCACCTGTTGCAAGCCTGCAAACATCTCAGAACAACCCGCTTCACTCAGGCTTGGAACAACCATGCCGATAGTCCAGGAAGACGCAGAGGCCAGGGCGCTGGCTTGCAAATTGGGCATGTAACCCAATTCTTGCACCGCCGCTTCGATTTTCTCTCTCAGCTTATCGGACACTGCCTCGGGCGTTCTTAACGCACGAGAAACCGTCATGGTTCCAACGCCCGCCAGTTGCGCCACATCTGCCAGCGTGACTTTACCCGTGCTCCGCCGTTTTCGTGTCAGAGACATGCTTCTTCCTGAATGAAATATCGTTTTGAAAGTGAAAGCAGTATACGCCGGAAATCCCTCTTTTTGCTGAGTTATTACAGGATGTTCACATTTTGATAGCGCTATCACAATTTCAGGATGATCCTTTTTGGTAGCGCTATCTTTGTGACTATCATCACAGTCAGTGGCGGAGACCTTGCATAAAGTTTGTTCACTTTCCAACTCGACAGGAGAACACCATGCTGAGTCAATGGATCCACGATGGCACGATTGCTTTGCGGGATAATGTTGAGAGCTGGCCGCAGGCACTTGAGATATGCGCTCAGCCGCTGCTGGATTCACAAACGATCACGCCGGAGTACATCACGGCGATCATCGAACAGCACCAGAAACTCGGGCCTTATTACGTGCTGGCACCAGGATTAGCGATGCCGCATGCGAGGCCGGAAGAAGGGGCGAAAGGGTTGGGGCTTTCTCTGCTCAAACTGCAACAAGGCGTCAGCTTTGGATCACAGGATAACGATCCGGTCGATCTGATTATCATGCTGGCGGCACCCGATAAACACAGTCACATAGAAATGATCTCAGCGCTGGCAGAATTATTTTCCAGTGACGACGACATGCTGTTGCTACACCAGGCGGAAACCCTTGAGGAGATAAAAAAGATAATTAACCGTTTCTGATTTTTTAATTTTTACCCCTGACTTCTGACATTTTACCTTCGGGTAAAGTGCGGGCTGACTCTACATAAAAAAGGTGACGATAATGAAAATTATGGCGATCTGCGGTTCCGGCCTGGGTAGCAGTTTTATGGTCGAGATGAATATTAAAAAAGTGCTTAAAAAGCTGAATATCGAGGCTGAAGTGGAGCACTCAGACCTCTCGTCAGCCACGCCGGATGCGGCTGACGTCTTTGTGATGGCCAGGGACATTGCCGAAAGTGCCAGCGTGCCAGACCATCAACTGGTGGTCATTAATAATATTATCGACATCAACGAACTGGAAAATAAGCTCAGTGCTTATTTTGCCAGCCGTTAATCAAACATCACATTGAGTGAGGGGCAGATATGTTTATCCTCGAAACGCTTAACTTTGTGGTAGATATTTTAAAAGTGCCTTCAGTACTGGTAGGGCTTATTGCCTTAATCGGTTTGGTGGCGCAGAAAAAATCCTTTTCAGATGTTGTGAAAGGTACCGTAAAAACCATTCTTGGCTTTATTGTGCTTGGCGGCGGTGCCGGTGTATTAGTTGGCTCGCTAAATCCTCTGGGCGGGATGTTTGAACATGCTTTCAGCATTCAGGGCATTATCCCCAATAACGAAGCGATTGTGTCTATCGCGCTGGAAAAATACGGTGCAGCGACGGCGCTGATCATGGCATTTGGCATGGTGGCAAACATCGTGGTCGCCCGCTTCACACGCCTTAAATACATCTTCCTGACCGGCCACCACACTTTCTACATGGCCTGCATGATTGGGGTTATCCTGACCGTCGCTGGGTTTGAAGGCGTCGCTCTGGTGTTTACGGGCTCGCTGATTCTCGGGCTGGTGATGGCGTTTTTCCCGGCGATAGCGCAGCGCTATATGAAGCGTATTACCGGCAATGATGACATCGCTTTTGGTCACTTTGGTACTCTGGGCTATGTGCTTTCTGGCTGGATTGGCAGCAAGGTGGGTAAAGGTTCGCGTTCTACGGAAGAGATGAACTTGCCGAAGAACCTGAGCTTCCTTCGCGATAGCTCCATCTCCATTTCACTGACGATGATGATCATCTACCTGATCATGGCGATTTGTGCCGGACGCGAGTATGTCGAAGCGACCTTCAGCGGCGGCCAGAACTACCTTGTTTACGCCATCATCATGGCAATCACTTTCGCGGCGGGTGTGTTCATCATTCTGCAGGGTGTCCGTCTGATTCTGGCAGAGATCGTTCCAGCCTTTACGGGGTTCTCAGAAAAGCTGGTACCGAATGCGCGTCCTGCGCTCGATTGCCCGGTCGTTTATCCGTATGCGCCTAACGCCGTGCTGATTGGTTTCCTGTTCAGCTTCCTCGGTGGTCTGGTGGGGTTATTCCTCTGTGGCCAGTTCAAATGGGTGCTCATTCTGCCGGGCGTTGTACCGCACTTCTTCACTGGCGCAACGGCAGGTGTCTTCGGAAACGCCACTGGCGGCCGTCGCGGGGCCATGATAGGTGCCTTCGCGAATGGTTTGCTGATCACCTTCCTGCCTGTGCTATTGCTGCCCGTGCTTGGCGCACTGGGTTTCGCCAACACAACATTCTCTGATGCCGATTTTGGGGCAGTAGGCATCGTGCTGGGTAATCTGGCGCGCTATCTGTCGCCGATGGCGATCACCGGGTTGGTTGTCGTGATTTTCGCGCTGCTGGTGCTGTTCAACTATCTGGCGAAAAGCAAAATAGCTGGCAATGATTCGCCGCAGAATACAGGAGCCAAATAATGACTACGCTTGCTGAAATAAAGAACCTGGCGCGCGATATCCGCGTGGCGACACTGAAATCGCTGACGGAACTGGGGTTTGGGCACTACGGCGGCAGCATGTCTGTGGTGGAAACGCTGGCGGTGCTGTACGGCGATGTGATGCGAATCGACCCGGGTGATCCTGACTGGAAAGGGCGCGATTACTTTGTGCTGTCGAAAGGTCATGCAGGGCCTGCGCTGTACAGCACCTTAGCCATCAAAGGGTATTTCCCTCAGGAAGAGTTGAGCACCCTGAATCACAACGGCACCAAACTGCCGAGCCATCCGGACAGGCTGAAAACACGCGGTGTGGATGCAACCACCGGCTCGTTAGGACAAGGTATTTCCATTGCGGGCGGGATGGCGCTTTCACACAAACTCGCCGGGCGTAGCAACCGCGTGTTCTGCATCGTGGGCGATGGCGAGCTGAATGAAGGCCAGTGCTGGGAGGCGTTTCAGTTTATTGCCCATCACAAGCTGAACAACCTGACCGTGTTTGTTGACTGGAACAAACAGCAATTGGACGGTGAGCTGGACGACATCATCTGTGCTTTTTCCCTGGAAGAGAAATTTACCGCCTTCGGGTTTGATGTTGTGACGGTGAAAGGGGATGACATTGCCGCCATTCTGGAGGCGGTCAAACCGGTTCCAGCACCCGATGCACGACCACGAGTGATTATCCTCGACAGCATTAAAGGGCAGGGCGTGCCGTATCTGGAAAACCTGGGCAACTCGCATCACCTGCGTTTGACGGACGACATGAAAATTACCCTTAACGACACCATCGCCAAACTGGAGGCCGAGCATGATTAAGGTCGCACTTACCGGGGAAAAAGACGCCATCGAGATGCGCAAGGTTTACGCGGGTTTTGTCGCTGAACAGATTGAAGCTGGCAGCGAGATTATTGCGCTGGAGGCAGATCTGATGAGCTCTATGGCGATGGACGGCGTGCATAAAAAATATCCTGAGCAGGTGATTAACTGCGGGATTATGGAAGCCAACGTGATTGGTACTGCAGCAGGGCTGTCGCTGACCGGGCGAAAACCTTTCGTACACACCTTCACGGCTTTCGCCAGCCGTCGCTGTTTCGATCAGTTGTTTATGTCGCTCGACTATCAACGCAATAACGTCAAAGTGATTGCGTCTGATGCCGGCGTAACGGCCTGCCACAACGGCGGGACGCATATGTCGTTTGAGGATATGGGTATTGTGCGAGGCCTGGCGAACTCGATAGTGCTGGAAGTCACTGACGCGACGATGTTTAAAGACATTCTCAATCAGTTGATCGAACTGGAAGGTTTTTACTGGGTACGCACTATTCGTAAACAGGCGCCGACGGTGTATCAGGCAGGCTCAACCTTTACCATCGGCAAGGGCAACGTGCTGCGCGAAGGCGAGGATATCACGCTCATTGCCAATGGGATCATGGTGGCAGAAGCTCTGGAAGCAGCGCGTCGACTGGAACGTGAAGGGGTCAGCGCGGCCGTTATCGATATGTTTACCCTGAAGCCCATCGACAAAATGCTGGTGAAAAACTACGCGGAGAAAACCGGGCGGATTGTGACCTGCGAAAATCACAGTATTCACAATGGGCTGGGGTCTGCTGTGGCGGAAGTGCTGGTGGAAACTTGCCCTGTGCCGATGCGTCGCGTGGGTGTGAAAGAACGTTATGGTCAGGTCGGAACGCAGGAGTTTTTACAGCAAGAATATGGCCTGACGGCAGATGAGATTGTGAAGGCGGCGAAAGAGCTGCTGTGACGGTTCTCAGGTAATAAAAAAGGCGACCTCAAAAGGTCGCCTTTTTGTTGCCTGATAGAGCTTCGCTTATCCGGGCAATTCTCCGTAGGCCCGGTCAGCGCTAGCGCCACCGGGCATTTGGATTAATCCTGCTGAGCGGACTGGATCGCGGTCAGAGCGATGGTGTAGACGATATCGTCAACCAGCGCGCCACGAGACAGGTCGTTTACAGGTTTGCGCATACCCTGCAGCATTGGCCCGATGGAAATCAGGTCGGCAGAACGCTGTACCGCTTTGTAGGTGGTGTTACCGGTGTTCAGGTCTGGGAAGATGAACACGGTCGCACGGCCTGCAACCGGAGAGTTCGGCGCTTTGGATTTCGCAACGTCAGCCATGACCGCGGCGTCGTACTGCAGTGGGCCGTCGATAACCAGGTCTGGGCGTTTTTCCTGTGCGATACGGGTCGCTTCACGCACTTTCTCAACGTCGCTACCCTGGCCGGAGGTGCCGGTGGAGTAGGAGAGCATCGCAACGCGTGGGTCGATACCGAATGCCGCAGCGGAGTCCGCAGACTGGATAGCAATCTCAGCCAGCTGTTCAGCCGTTGGATCCGGGTTAATCGCGCAGTCGCCGTAAACGTAAACCTGTTCAGGCAGCAGCATGAAGAACACAGAAGAAACCAGCGAGCTGTTCGGTGCCGTTTTGATCAGCTGCAGCGGTGGACGGATGGTGTTGGCGGTGGTGTGAACCGCGCCAGAAACCAGACCGTCAACTTCGTCCTGCTCCAGCATCATGGTGCCGAGCACGACGTTGTCTTCCAGTTGTTCGCGCGCAACGGCTTCGGTCATGCCTTTGCTCTTACGCAGTTCGACCAGGCGAGCCACGTAGCTTTCGCGTACGACTTCTGGATCAACGATTTCGATACCCGCACCCAGTTCAACGCCCTGGTCTGCCGCAACGCGGTTAATTTCTTCCGGGTTACCCAGCAGAATACAAGTTGCGATACCGCGTTCAGCACAGATGGCTGCTGCTTTAACGGTACGTGGTTCGTCGCCTTCTGGCAGAACAACGCGTTTGCCCGCTTTACGTGCCAGCTCGGTGAGCTGATAACGGAACGCTGGTGGAGACAGACGACGGCTACGCTCAGAGGTCGCACTCAGAGAGTCAATCCAGCTTGCATCAATGTGGCTTGCCACATATTCCTGCACTTTCTCGATACGCTCATGGTCATCAACCGGGACTTCGAGGTTGAAGCTCTGCAGGCTCAGGGAAGTCTGCCAGGTGTTGGTATTCACCATGAAGACTGGCAGGCCAGTCGCAAATGCGCGTTCGCACAGTTTGCCGACGCGAGCATCCATTTCATAGTTACCGGTCAGCAAGATAGCGCCGATTTCAACGCCGTTCATTGCAGCCAGGCACGCAGCAACCAGTACGTCTGGACGGTCTGCTGAAGTCACCAGCAGAGAGCCTGCGCGGAAGTGTTCCAGCATGTGCGGGATAGAACGCGCACAGAAGGTCACGGACTTCACGCGACGCGTGTTGATGTCGCCTTCGTTAACGATGGTCGCATTCAGGTGACGCGCCATATCGATGGCACGCGTGGCGATCAGATCGAAGCTCCATGGCACCGCGCCGAGCAGTGGCAGTGGGCTTGCAGCCTGCAGTTCTGTCGGGTTGATTTTCACGACTTTCGCTTTGGAAGAGTCATCGAAAATTTCTGACAGGTCAGGGCGAGTACGGCCCTGCTCATCCACTGGCGCGTTCAGTTTGTTGACGATAACGCCGGTGATGTTGGTGTTCTTTGCGCCACCGAAGCTGCTGCGAGTCAGTTCAATACGCTCTTTCAGCTCTTCCTGGGTGTCGGTACCCTGAGACATCACGAACACGATTTCTGCGTTCAGCGTCTTGGCAATCTCGTAGTTCAGGGACTGAGCGAACTGATGTTTACGCGTTGGTACCAGGCCTTCAACCAGCACCACTTCAGCATCCTGAGTGTTGGCGTGGTAGTTAGCGATGATCTCTTCCATCAGCACATCGTTCTGATTGCTGGAGAGCAGAGATTCAACATGGCTCATCTTCAGCGGTTCAGCGGCTGGCAGATTGGAGTTGGCACGCACGATAGTGGTGGTCTGATCTGGCGCATCGCCACCGGCGCGCGGTTGAGCGATAGGCTTGAAGACACTCAGACGAACGCCTTTACGTTCCATAGCGCGGATAACGCCAAGGCTGACGCTGGTCAGGCCGACGCTGGTTCCGGTAGGGATCAGCATAATTGTACGGGACACGATTAATCCTCTTTCGTTACCGCCAGATGGGGCGGGATACAAAACAGCACCGCCAGCTAGGCTGGCGGTGTGGAATCAGGCAGTCAGACGAGCGGCGTCTTGTGCGATAACCAACTCTTCGTTGGTTGGGATAACCACGGCAGGGCGGGTACCTTCTTTGTTGATGAAGCCAGACTTGCCGAAACGGGCAGCCAGGTTGCGTTCATGATCAACTTCAAAGCCCAGTACGCCGAGTTTGCCCAGGGACAGTTCGCGAACCATTGCGGCGTTTTCGCCGATACCACCGGTGAATACAACTGCGTCCAGACGGCCGTCCATCAGTGCGGTGTAAGAACCGATGTATTTCGCCAGGCGGTGGCAGTAAACGTCCATCGCGCGCTTAGCGTCAGCTTTGGTTTCGTAGTTGTCTTCAACATAACGGCAGTCGCTGGTGACTTCGGTCAGGCCAAGCAGGCCAGACTCTTTGGTCAGCATTTTGTTGATAGCGTCAACGCTCATGCCCAGGGTGTCGTGCAGGTGGAAGATGATTGCCGGGTCGATGTCACCAGAACGGGTACCCATCACCAGACCTTCCAGCGGGGTCAGACCCATAGAAGTATCAACACATTCCCCATTGCGGATTGCAGAAACAGAGCCACCGTTGCCCAGGTGGCAGGTGATGATGTTCAGTTCTTCAACCGGTTTGTTCAGCACTTTTGCGGCTTCCTGAGTCACATAGAAGTGGCTGGTGCCGTGTGCGCCATAACGACGAACGCCGTGCTCTTTATACAGGCTGTACGGCAGGGCATACAGGTAGGACTCTTCCGGCATGGTCTGATGGAACGCGGTGTCAAACACAGCCACGTTTTTGTCTTTCAGATTCGGGAAGGATTTCAGCGCTTCCGCGATGCCAATCAGGTGCGCCGGGTTGTGCAGCGGTGCAAAAGAGGCTGCATCTTTGATACCCTGAATAACGGAATCGTCGATAACCACAGAGCCGGTGTATTTCTCGCCACCGTGAACAACACGGTGACCAATTGCGGTCAACTGCGCTGACAGTTCTGGTTTTTGTGCCAGAATAGTGTTAACGATAAAGTTAAGCGCTTCACTGTGAGCGGCGCCTGCACCTAAAGCCGCTTCTTGTTTGCCGCCATCCATTTTCCATTTGAGACGTGCTTCTGGGAGATGGAAACATTCGGCCAAACCAGAGAGGTGTTCTTCACCGTTTGCTGCATCAATAACAGCGAATTTCAGTGAGGAGCTACCGCAGTTCAGAACCAGTACTAACTTACTCGACATGGAAGTACCTATTTTATCTTATGTGGCTAAAAAAACGTCAGTGAGCCAAAGAGCGTAGCGCAGGATGGCGCTGACATTTATGATTAACATCATGCCTGATAGTTTTTTCGGGCATGACGAAGAAAATTCGATGGTTCAACATCCAGTTTTGCACAATTTTCAGCCAATGGCAGAATATGCAATAATTTGACGAATCGCGAGATGAGGTCTACGCCCGTCTCAAGCGGCACAGAATACCCGATTGCCACCTTTGAAGGCAAAATCTTTTGAACGTTGTCATACTCAGTTGTTGTTTTGTACAAAATTTTGAATTTTTATCAGTGAAGTTGAGGTAACGCCATGTCGACACCCGATAACCGCCCGGTCAGCTTTTTCAGTCTGTTTCGCCGTGGGCAGCACTATGCAAAGACGTGGCCAATGGAAAAACGCCTTGCCCCGGTGTTTGTTGAGAATCGTGTGATCCGTGCCACTCGCCACGCGATCCGTTTTATGCCACCGCTGGCTGTGTTTACGCTGTGCTGGCAAATTGCGCTCGGTGGGCAGCTTGGCCCAGCCGTCGCCACCGCGCTGTTCGCGCTGAGTTTGCCGATGCAGGGAATGTGGTGGCTGGGTAAGCGCTCGGTCACGCCGCTGCCGCCTACCATTCTTAGCTGGTTCTATGAAGTACGAGGCAAATTGCAGGAGTCCGGCCAGGCGCTGGCACCTGTTGAAGGGAAACCTGATTACCAGGCATTAGCTGACACGCTTAAGCGCGCGTTCAAACAACTGGATAAAACTTTCCTCGATGATTTGTAATTAACCATCAAAAACGCATATAAAAGAGGGCATACTGTTTGTAAGCCCTCTTTTTTCTTGCCGAAAGTGCAACAGGAGTCGAAAAATGGAAATGACCAACGCTCAACGTCTGATTTTGTCCAATCAGTACAAAATGATGACCATGATGGACCCGGATAACGCCGAGCGTTACCGCCGTCTGCAGACCATCATCGAGCGCGGCTACGGGCTGCAAATGCGCGAACTGGATCGTGAATTTGGTCAACTGACCGAAGAAACCTGCCGGGTGATTATCGACATCATGGAGATGTACCACGCGCTGCATGTCTCCTGGACCAACCTTAAAGATGGCAGCAGCATCGATGAACGTCGTGTCACCTTCCTCGGTTTTGATGCGGCGACCGAAGCGCGTTATCTCGGCTACGTTCGCTTCATGGTGAACACCGAAGGCCGCTATACCCACTTTGATGCCGGCACTCACGGTTTCAACGCGCAGACCCCAATGTGGGAAAAATACCAGCGCATGCTGGGCGCATGGCACGCTTGCCCGCGTCAGTATCATTTAAGCAGCAACGAAATTAATCAGATTATCAACGCCTGATGGAGGCCGCTGTGCAGTGCAAAGGTTTTTTGTTTGATCTTGACGGTACGCTGGTCGACTCCTTGCCCGTCGTTGAACGTTCATGGTGCCATTGGGCCGACAAACACGGTCTGAGCCACGATGAAGTCCTTAATTTTATTCATGGCAAGCAGGCGATTACCTCGCTGCGCCATTTCCTGCCAGGCAAAACGGAAGCGGAAATTCAGGCTGAGTTTACCTGGCTTGAACAAATTGAAGCGACGGATATCGACGGCATCACCGCGTTACCAGGCGCCATTGCACTGCTCAAACATCTGGACGAAGCGGGCATTCCGTGGGCCATTGTGACTTCGGGCTCGATTCCCGTTGCACATGCACGGCATAAAGCTGCAGGGTTGCCTGCGCCAAAAGCGTTTGTTACAGCCGAACAGGTAAAGCGAGGAAAGCCGGAACCCGATGCTTATTTGCTGGGTGCGAAGCTCATCTCCCTTGAACCGGGTGAATGCGCAGTAGTGGAAGATGCCGCCGCTGGCGTGCTCTCTGGCCTGGCTGCGGGTTGCCATGTGATAGCGGTAAACGTTCCCAAGGATGCCCCACGGCTCAGTGAGGCGGATTATATGCTGACGACGCTTGAGGCGCTCAACGTTGTCCGGCAAGCTGACGGCACTGTGGATGTCAGCCTGAAACACTGATCGCATGATTTAGCCCCGTTTTGACGGGGCTTTTTTATGCCAAACTCCCCACTCACTTTTCAGACAAGGATATGTTGTGAACAGCGAATTGATTTGGGTGCTTTGTTTGCTGGCAGTGGCGGTACTGCTCTTTGCGACAGGTAAAGTTCGCATGGATGCGGTGGCGCTGTTGATTATCGTGGCCTTTGTGCTCAGCGGCACTCTCACCTTAAGCGAAGCATTTTCTGGCTTCAGCGATCCTAACGTCATTCTTATCGCCGCGCTGTTTATCATCGGCGACGGGCTGGTGCGCACCGGGGTTGCCACCAGTATGGGAACGTGGCTGGTGAAAGTGGCCGGAAACAGCGAAATCAAAATGCTGGTTTTCCTGATGCTGACCGTCGCCGGGCTCGGGGCGTTTATGAGCTCGACCGGCGTGGTGGCGATCTTTATCCCCGTCGTGCTCAGCGTCTGCATGCGCATGAACACTTCCCCCTCGCGTCTGATGATGCCGCTGAGTTTTGCGGGCCTCATCAGCGGCATGATGACGCTGGTCGCCACGCCGCCCAATCTGGTTATCAATAGCGAGCTTTTACGCGAAGGGCTGGAGGGATTTAGCTTTTTCAGCGTCACACCGATAGGCCTGGTGGTACTTTTGCTGGGCATTGTGTACATGTTGTTGATGCGTTTTATGCTGCCGGGTGATGACAACGAGCAGCGGCATGATAAGCGCCGCACTTTCCGTGACCTCATTAAAGAATATCGCCTTAATGGGCGTGCGCGCCGTCTGGCTATCCGCCCTGGTTCACCGATGGTCGGTCAGCGGCTGGATGATCTGAAATTGCGTGAGCGTTATGGCGCAAACGTGATTGGCGTTGAACGCTGGCGGCGCTTTCGTCGGGTGATCGTCAATGTGAATGGCGTGTCTGAATTTCGGGCGCGAGATGTGCTGCTGATTGACATGTCGGCGGCAGATGTCGATTTACGCCAGTTTTGCGGTGAGCAGATGCTGGAGCCGATGGTGCTGCGTGGCGAGTATTTCTCCGACCAGGCGCTGGATGTGGGGATGGCTGAGATATCGCTGATCCCTGATTCAGAACTGGTAGGGAAATCTGTGCGTGAAATGGGCTTTCGTACCCGTTTTGGCTTGAACGTGGTGGGCCTGAAGCGAGACGGGAAAGCCGTCGAAGGGCTGGTGGTAGACAATGCCATCGAACCTGGCGATATCCTGCTGGTGGTCGGCAACTGGCGACAGATAGCACAACTCTCACAGCAGGGGCGTGACTTTGTGGTTCACAACATGCCGATTGAAGTGAATGACGCATCGCCTGCTCACAGCCAGGCACCGCATGCCATTTTCTGCCTGGTGCTGATGGTGGCACTGATGCTCACCGATGAAATTCCCAACCCGATCGCTGCCATTATCGCCTGTTTGCTGATGGGCAAGTTTCGCTGTATCGATGCGGAAAGCGCCTATAAAGCAATTCACTGGCCGAGCATCATCCTGATTGTCGGCATGATGCCGTTTGCGCATGCGCTGCAAAAGACCGGCGGTGTCGATTTAGTGGTGAAAGGGTTGATGGAGATTGGCGGCGGGCGAGGCCCTTATCTGATGCTGATTTGCCTGTTCGTGATGTGCGCGACTATCGGGCTCTTTATCTCGAACACTGCAACTGCGGTGCTGATGGCGCCGATTGCGTTGGCTGCGGCAAAATCGATGGGTGTCTCGCCGTATCCGTTCGCGATGATGGTCGCCATGGCCGCGTCGGCTGCATTTATGACACCCGTTTCATCACCGGTGAACACGCTGGTGCTGGGGCCTGGGAAATACACCTTCAGCGATTTTGTGAAGATGGGGGTACCGTTCACGCTGCTGGTGATGGTGGTGTGTGTGATCCTGATTCCGGTGCTGTTTCCGTTTTAAGTTTAGTGTTTTCACCCCTCTCCACGTGGGAGAGGGGCGGGGGAGAGGGCATCAGGCAGCACGGTATTAAAGCGGTGAATCCTGGCTTATCTCATCCAGCGACAGCTGAAAACTTGGCACAAAGACCTGCATAAAATAATCCATCTCGGCGCTGCGTCGGGATTCCAGCGTTTTCTCAAGACGGCCCTTGGCCAGCAAAAATTCGTTGTTACCCGCAGACAACTCTTCCAGACACTTCAGATACGCACACAGGGCATCGGCCTGCTTGACGATCAATTTTTCATCATCACTGTAGCAATGCTCATCGATCAGAGGTTCGAAAATGTCGCGCAACTCGTCCGGCACCATCTCAATCAGCTTCTGCTGAGCAATTTTTTCGATGGCTTTATATTCCTGTGCTATCTGGGAATTGAAGTATTTGACGGGCGTAGGCAGGTCACCGGTAAGCACTTCTGAAGCATCGTGATACATCGCCAGTAAAGCGATGCGTTCGGCGTTAACGTTGCCGTTGAATTTTTTGTTTTTGATAGCCGCTAATGCATGGGCCACCATCGCAACCTGAAGGCTATGCTCGGAGACGTTTTCTGTACGCACGTTGCGCATCAGCGGCCAGCGGTTGATCAGTTTCAGACGGGAAAGATGGGCGAAGAAATGGCTCTGGCTCATGGTGTTCCTATATCCGTTACAGCAGGAAATCCATTGTGCGCAGAGTTGACCGCCGGATGCAAATTCCGGCGGTCAGAAGAGATTACTGATGATAACCAGACAGGAACCGGCCGAAGCGGCTTATCGACATTTCAAGGTCATCCATGCGCGGCAGCGTGACGATACGCACATGATCTGGCCATGGCCAGTTAAACGCAGTGCCCTGAACCAGCAGCACTTTTTCCTGCAGCAGGAAGTCGAGCACCATTTTCTGGTCGTCATGAATATTGAAGCGTTTCGCATCAATTTTCGGGAACATGTACAGCGCACCTTTCGGCTTCACACAGCTGACGCCGGGGATTTCGTTAATCAGTTCCCAGGCACGGTTACGCTGTTCATACAGGCGGCCACCCGGGGCGATAAACTCGCTGATACTTTGATAACCGCCGAGTGCAGTCTGGATGGCGTGCTGGGCAGGGACGTTGGCGCAAAGACGCATTGATGCCAGCATTTCCAGCCCTTCAATGTAGCCTTTAGCGTGTTTTTTCGGGCCGTTCAGCACCATCCAGCCCTGACGGAAGCCCGCCACGCGGTAGGTTTTTGACAGGCCGTTAAAGGTCACGGTCAGCAGGTCTGGCGCAAGGGCAGCAATAGAATGATGCTGCGCTTCGTCATACAGAATTTTGTCGTAGATTTCGTCAGCGAAGATGATCAGGTTGTGCTGACGGGCAATCTCGACAATCTCCAGCAGCAGTTCTTTTGAGTAAACCGCGCCGGTTGGGTTGTTCGGGTTGATAATCACGATACCGCGAGTGCGCGGAGTGATTTTGCTGCGAATATCGTCAAGATCCGGGAACCAGTCAGAAGATTCATCGCAAAGATAATGCACAGCCTTACCGCTGGAAAGCGACACGGCAGCGGTCCACAACGGATAATCTGGTGCTGGAACCAGCATTTCATCGCCGCTGTTGAGCAGCGCCTGCATCGCCTGAACAATCAGTTCAGACACGCCGTTACCGATGTAGATATCTTCTACCGTTACGTCACGCATATCGCGCGCCTGGTAATGCTGCATGATGGCCTTGCGGGCGGAATAGAGCCCCTTGGAATCGCAATAGCCCTGCGCCGTAGGCAGGTTGCGAATCACATCAACAAGGATTTCATCAGGCGCTTCAAAACCAAACGGGGCCGGGTTGCCAATGTTCAGCTTGAGAACTTTATTGCCTTCCTCTTCAAGACGTTTGGCTTCTTTAAGTACCGGACCACGAATGTCGTAACAGACATTATCTAATTTGCTGGATTTTTCGATGGGAGACATGAATCTTGACCTTTTCGCTAGTTTGCCACTCCCTGCCGTGGAAGTCAGCACGGAACAATGTACTCCCCATCCCGGGCATTTTGAAGGGTCAACAGGAGAAGATTTTGTGCAGTCGCGGAAGTTGATGCTTTCTGTTTGCCTGTCATATCGCCGCTTCGACTATTTAATTCACCATGATTAATATTAATGTTGGTCGTAAATGCTGTTATTTGAGTTTGGATTTGAATTTATCACTAAATTCATTATGGCTGCCGAACAGTCTTCTGTTTTCTGACAAGGTGATCGTTCAAAAATCACCCACACCCTGACGGTTTGCAAAGATATAGGATGAGAGCTAATACTTTATATCTGTGAATGTATTGTTAAGTTTTGTTAATGAAAGAATATTTAATCAATTAATGTTTTTGCATTAATTGCCAGTCAGATTTCAGAGGCTGATAATTTATTTCTGAACGGGACGGTATTTAAAAATATTTACGTAAGATTATCCCTAATACCACTTATAACGATAATGTTTTTGCGGTAGGATACCCTGGTATACAAGCCAGAATAGTCTTCATATGCTGACTCCCCTGGTTTTGATAACAATATAACGTGATGTTATTGCTTGTGTTTTTGCTTGCATCGAAGCGCTTGTTAAATTTGGCAGTAAAGTTGAGTGTTCTTAAAGAACTCCTGGTAAAAGTAACGAGTTTTTTTGAAAACGCTCACATAAAAGTGCCAGAGATAATTAATTCGTTATCCGGATGTAAGTGAAAATATAGTTAAGGGGTCTGTGCAAAGCGTCACAGGCAAGCAAATAGAATGCAATAACGCTCTCTCAGGTGTTCTTTCGGCTTGTCGGGCTGGAGGAGGGATTCAAAGGGAATTGCCTGATTTTTCCAGAGCACAGCATCAACCAGGCAGGTCAGCAGAAGCAACCTGTAAGTGAAGAAATATGATTAACGCAAATCGTCCGATATTGAACCTCGATCTCGATCTGCTGAGAACGTTTGTTGCGGTCGCTGATCTGAATACTTTCGCGGCAGCGGCGGCTGCCGTGTGTCGCACACAGTCAGCGGTGAGCCAGCAGATGCAGCGTCTGGAGCAACTGGTGGGCAAAGAGCTTTTTGCTCGACATGGCCGTAACAAGTTACTCACTGAGCATGGCATTCAGTTGCTGGGTTATGCCCGCAAGATTTTGCGCTTCAATGATGAAGCGTGCACATCGTTAATGTTTAGCTCGCTGCAGGGCATGCTGACCATTGGATCTTCTGATGAGTCAGCCGATACCATTCTGCCGTTCCTGCTTAACCGCATCAGTTCGGTGTACCCGAAGCTGGCGTTAGACGTTCGCGTGAAACGTCATGCGGAGATGGGCGAAATGCTCCAGGCGGGCAGCGTGGATCTGGTCCTGACAACACACCGTTTGGCGCATTTTGAGTCGACCTCGTTACGTACCTCGCCAACGTTATGGTACTGCGCAGCGGATTATGTCATGCCACCTGGCGAAGCCGTGCCTCTGGTTTTGCTGGATGATCCAAGTCCTTTCCGCGACATGATCATTGATACTCTGAATGCAGCACGTATTCCGTGGCGTTTGGCTTATGTGGCTTCTACGCTTTCCGCTGTGCGTGCGGCGGTGAAAGCCGGGCTTGGCGTAACTGCTCGTCCTGTCGAGATGATGAGCCCAGAATTGCGCGTGTTGGGCAAAAGTGACGGTTTGCCACAGCTGCCGGATACCGAGTATCTGCTGAGCTGCAATAACCAGAACAGCAATGAGCTGGTACAGGCCATTTTCCAGTCGCTCGAAAGTTACAATAATCCCTGGTATCAGTACGGGGCTTATACCTCCGAAGGAGGAGATGATACCCTTATTAAGGCAGGGGATTTGGAGTAACAATCGCGCCGATATCTGGTAACAAAATGTAAGTGCAAAAAAAGGCTGCTGGCGTATAAATTCCGTTCAGCGGTCTTTTTTTTGTACCAGACGTCATCGGGTCATCAGATATTTATCCATTTATTGTTAATTTTCAGTCTGTTATTTTTGCACTTCGTGCTTTTATGCACGTTTACATTCACAAGTTCAAACTTCCTGCTAATGTTAAAAAAACGGCCGTATTGTTGTCGTTTTTTATTGCGAATTAACAAAAGCGTGTCTCAGATCAAGAAAATACTCCCCATTGGGGGGAGGAATCACCGTGGATTCCTGTCAAAATAGAGGGGTAATCGATGTTTTAGCCTCAAACGGACACGATTCACCAACCGTAAATTTCCATCAACCCAATGCACCCACCAGGGTAAAGGGCATTTAATGTTAATGAAACGTGTTCGGTGTAAATTACTGTGAGGAAACTTTTGTTAAAGTTGACAAAAGGTTATAGAAAGGAGTAAAAAACCACATCATTTAGATGTTTAAGCCCATTAGTGGCACACTTTATGTGGTTTTTTTTAATTCCTCCCCATGAATCATGTGGCGTTCATCTGTCAGCAAGAACAGAGGTATTGGCGCTACTTATTTTGGTTAAGCAATGCGTATGTCAACATCCACTGAAGTCATCGCTCATCACTGGGCATTCGCTATATTTCTCATCGTTGCCATTGGCCTCTGCTGTTTGATGCTGATTGGCGGTTGGTATCTCGGCGGTCGCGCGCGCGCGCGTAGCAAGAACACCCCGTTCGAGTCGGGTATCGACTCTGTGGGCACAGCCCGCTTACGTCTCTCGGCGAAGTTTTACCTGGTCGCCATGTTCTTCGTCATCTTCGACGTGGAAGCCCTTTACCTTTACGCATGGTCTACGTCTATCCGCGAAAGCGGCTGGGTGGGCTTTGTGGAAGCCGCAATTTTCATTTTAGTGTTACTGGCAGGCCTGGTTTACCTCGTCCGCATCGGCGCACTGGACTGGACGCCTGCGCGTTCCCGTCGCACGCTGGTTAACCCGGAAACCGACACTAATCGTCATACGCAGTAAAAGCGAGGCAATAAGATGGATTATACGCTCACCCGCATAGATCCTAACGGTGAGAACGACCGTTACCCCCTGCAAAAACAGGAAATCGTAACAGACCCTCTTGAGCAGGAAGTGAACAAAAGCGTGTACATGGGCAAGCTCGAAAATGCTCTGCACGACATGGTCAACTGGGGCCGCAAGAACTCAATCTGGCCTTATAACTTTGGCCTTTCCTGCTGCTACGTTGAAATGGTGACGTCATTCACTGCGGTGCATGACGTTGCGCGTTTTGGGGCCGAGGTACTGCGTGCTTCCCCACGTCAGGCTGACCTGATGGTCGTAGCCGGAACCTGTTTCACCAAAATGGCGCCAGTCATTCAGCGTCTGTATGACCAGATGCTTGAGCCGAAATGGGTTATCTCCATGGGCGCTTGTGCAAACTCTGGCGGCATGTACGACATTTATTCTGTCGTGCAGGGCGTTGATAAGTTTATCCCGGTTGATGTTTACATCCCTGGTTGCCCGCCACGCCCGGAAGCCTACATGCAGGCACTGATGCTGCTGCAGGAATCCATCGGCAAAGAACGTCGTCCGCTCTCCTGGGTGGTTGGCGATCAGGGCGTGTATCGCGCCAATATGCAATCTGAGCGCGAGCGTAAACGCGGCGAACGTATTGCTGTGACGAATCTTCGTACACCTGACGAGATTTAACTTTGCGCCTGTGGGCGGTGGAATAAGCCTTCGCATATCAAAATTAATAGCGCGGAGCCACGCCCAACAGTCACCACGGACCTTTTGCAATGGTGAACAATATGACCGATTTAACCGCGCATGAAGCCGCCGCATGGCAGACCCGGGATCATCTCGACGACCCGGTGATTGGCGAACTGCGCAACCGTTTTGGGCCGGATGCCTTTACCGTTCAGCCTACCCGCACCGGGGTTCCGGTGGTTTGGGTTAAGCGTGAACAGTTACTGGAAGTGGTCGATTTCCTCAAGAAATTGCCAAAACCTTACGTCATGCTGTTTGATTTACACGGCATGGACGAGCGTCTGCGCACACACCGTGACGGGTTACCCGCCGCGGATTTTTCCGTTTTCTACCACCTGATTTCTATCGACCGCAACCGTGACATCATGCTCAAGGTCGCGCTGTCTGAAAACGATCTGAATGTGCCAACTGTCACCAAACTTTTCCCGAACGCCAACTGGTATGAGCGTGAAACCTGGGAAATGTTTGGCATCAACATTGAAGGCCACCCAAACCTGCGTCGCATCATGATGCCGGACACCTGGGAAGGCCACCCGCTGCGTAAAGATTACCCGGCACGTGCGACGGAATTCGACCCGTTTGAGCTGACCAAAGCCAAGCAGGATCTGGAGATGGAAGCGCTGACCTTCAAGCCTGAACAGTGGGGCATGAAGCGCAGTTCCGAGAACGAGGACTTCATGTTCCTCAACCTCGGCCCGAACCACCCGTCTGCGCACGGTGCATTCCGTATCATTCTTCAGCTTGATGGCGAAGAGATTGTCGACTGTGTCCCTGATATCGGCTACCACCACCGTGGTGCGGAGAAAATGGGTGAGCGTCAGTCCTGGCACAGCTACATTCCGTACACCGACCGTATCGAGTACCTCGGTGGCTGCGTGAACGAAATGCCTTACGTGCTGGCCGTTGAGAAACTGGCGGGCATCAAGGTTCCTGAGCGTGTAGACGTTATCCGCGTGATGCTCTCCGAACTGTTCCGTATCAACAGCCACCTGCTGTATATCTCCACGTTCATCCAGGACGTCGGTGCGATGACCCCGGTCTTCTTCGCGTTTACCGATCGTCAGAAAATCTACGATCTGGTTGAAGCGATCACCGGCTTCCGTATGCACCCGGCCTGGTTCCGTATCGGCGGCGTTGCACACGACCTGCCACGCGGTTGGGATCGTCTGCTGCGTGAATTCCTCGACTGGATGCCGAAGCGTCTGGCTTCCTACGAGAAAGCCGCGCTGCGTAACACCATTCTGAAAGGTCGTTCTCAGGGCGTTGCGGCATACACCGCTAAAGAAGCGCTGGAGTGGGGCACCACCGGTGCTGGCCTGCGTGCCACCGGGATCGACTTCGACGTGCGTAAAGCGCGTCCTTACTCTGGTTATGAAAACTTCGACTTCGAAATCCCGGTGGGCGGTGGCGTGTCCGACTGCTACACCCGTGTGATGCTGAAAGTGGAAGAGCTGCGCCAGAGCCTGCGCATTCTTGAGCAGTGTCTGAAAAACATGCCGGAAGGCCCGTTCAAAGCGGATCACCCGCTGACGACGCCGCCACCGAAAGAGCGCACGCTGCAGCATATCGAAACCCTTATCACGCACTTCCTGCAGGTTTCCTGGGGCCCGGTCATGCCGGCCAACGAATCCTTCCAGATGATTGAAGCGACGAAGGGGATCAACAGTTACTACCTGACAAGCGACGGCAGCACCATGAGCTACCGCACCCGTATTCGTACCCCGAGCTATGCGCACTTGCAGCAGATCCCGGCGGCGATTCGCGGCAGCCTGGTGTCGGACCTGATCGTTTATCTGGGTAGTATCGATTTTGTAATGTCAGATGTGGACCGCTAATTATGCACGAGAATCAACAACCACAAACCGAGGCTTTTGAGCTGAGTGCGGCCGAGCGTGACGCTATCGAGCACGAAAAGCATCACTACGAAGACCCGCGTGCGGCGTCCATTGAAGCGCTGAAGATCGTTCAGAAACAGCGTGGCTGGGTGCCGGACGGCGCGATCTACGCGATCGCCGATGTCCTCGGGATCCCGGCAAGTGACGTCGAAGGCGTTGCGACCTTCTACAGCCAGATCTTCCGCCAGCCAGTGGGCCGTCACGTCATTCGCTACTGCGACAGCGTGGTTTGCCACATTACCGGCTATCAGGGCATTCAGTCGGCGATTGAAGCGAAGCTGAACATCAAACCGGGTCAAACCACGTTTGATGGCCGCTTCACACTGCTGCCGACCTGCTGCCTGGGCAACTGCGACAAAGGGCCGACCATGATGATTGATGAGGACACTCACAGCCATCTGACGCCGGAAGCCATCCCTGAGCTGCTGGAGCGGTATAAATAATGAAAAACATTATCCTGACTCCCGAAACGCATCCGCTGACCTGGCGTCTGCGTGATGACAAACAGCCAGTCTGGCTGGACGAGTATCAGGCGAAAAACGGCTACGCAGGCGCACGTAAAGCGCTGGGTGGCATGGCGCCTGACGAAATCGTCAATCAGGTAAAAGACGCTGGCCTGAAAGGGCGTGGCGGTGCGGGCTTCTCCACGGGTCTGAAGTGGAGCCTGATGCCAAAAGATGAATCCATGAACATCCGTTACCTGCTGTGTAACGCCGATGAAATGGAGCCGGGCACCTATAAAGACCGCCTGCTGATGGAACAGCTGCCACACCTGCTGGTGGAAGGCATGCTGATCTCCGCGTTTGCGCTGAAAGCCTATCGTGGCTACATCTTCCTGCGTGGCGAATACATCGAAGCGGCAGCCAATTTGCGTCGTGCGATTGCGGAAGCAACGGAAGCGGGCCTGCTGGGGAAAAATATCCTCGGTTCCGGTTTCGACTTCGAGCTGTTCGTGCACACCGGGGCAGGGCGTTATATCTGCGGTGAAGAAACCGCGCTGATTAACTCCCTCGAAGGTCGCCGTGCTAACCCGCGTTCCAAGCCGCCATTCCCGGCGAGCTCTGGCGTCTGGGGCAAGCCAACCTGCGTCAACAACGTAGAAACCCTGTGTAACGTGCCAGCCATTCTCGCCAACGGTGTGGAGTGGTATCAGAACATCTCTACCAGTAAAGATGCAGGCACCAAGCTGATGGGCTTCTCCGGCCGCGTGAAAAATCCAGGCGTCTGGGAACTGCCGTTTGGCACCACCGCGCGTGAAATTCTGGAAGATTACGCGGGCGGTATGCGTGATGGCCTGAAATTCAAAGCCTGGCAGCCAGGTGGGGCAGGGACGGACTTCCTGACCGAGTCTCACCTCGATTTGCCGATGGAATTTGAAAGCATCGGTAAAGCAGGAAGCCGTCTGGGTACGGCGCTGGCGATGGCCGTCGATCATGAGATCGGCATGGTACCGCTGGTGCGTAACCTGGAAGAGTTCTTCGCCCGCGAGTCCTGCGGCTGGTGTACGCCTTGCCGTGATGGTCTGCCGTGGAGCGTGAAAATTCTGCGAGCGCTGGAGCGTGGCGAAGGCCAGCCGGGCGATATCGAGACACTTGAGCAACTGTGTCGATTCCTCGGTCCGGGTAAGACCTTCTGTGCCCACGCGCCAGGTGCGGTTGAACCGCTGCAAAGCGCGATTAAATATTTCCGCGAAGAGTTCGAGGCAGGCATCAAGCAGCAGGTCAGCAACACCCATGCGATCAATGGCATCCAGCCAAACCTGCTGAAGACGCGCTGGTAATTTTTCACCTCTCACCTCAGCTTTCTTAAGGGAAAGCTCGGGGAATCCCCTCTCCCTCAGGGAGAGGGTTAGGGAGAGGGTGGAAACACCAAAGAATTTTGATTAACGCCCGGTTTCGACTGGGCCAACTGGAAGCACGCTAATGGCTACGATTCATGTAGACGGCAAAGAATACGAGGTCAACGGAGCGGACAACCTGTTACAGGCTTGTCTCTCTCATGGCCTTGATATTCCCTACTTTTGCTGGCATCCGGCGCTGGGAAGCGTTGGCGCCTGCCGCCAGTGTGCGGTGAAGCAATACCAAAACGCGGAAGACACGCGTGGCCGCCTGGTGATGTCCTGTATGACTCCGGCATCCGACGGCACCTTTATCTCCATTGATGACGAAGAAGCAAAACAGTTCCGCGAAAGCGTGGTGGAGTGGCTGATGACCAACCACCCGCACGACTGTCCGGTCTGTGAAGAGGGCGGCAACTGCCACCTGCAGGATATGACCGTCATGACCGGTCACAGCTTCCGTCGCTACCGTTTCACCAAACGTACTCACCGTAATCAGGATTTGGGGCCGTTCATCTCTCACGAAATGAACCGCTGTATCGCCTGTTACCGCTGTGTGCGTTACTACAAAGATTACGCTGATGGCGGCGATCTGGGTGTTTACGGTGCACACGACAACGTCTATTTCGGTCGCCCGGAAGACGGCACTCTGGAGAGCGAATTCTCCGGTAACCTCGTTGAAATCTGCCCAACCGGCGTTTTCACCGACAAAACCCACTCCGAGCGTTACAACCGTAAATGGGACATGCAGTTTGCGCCAAGCATCTGCCAGCAGTGTTCCATTGGCTGTAACACCAGCCCGGGTGAGCGCTACGGCGAACTGCGTCGTATCGAAAACCGTTATAACGGTACCGTAAACCACTACTTCCTCTGCGACCGTGGTCGTTTCGGCTATGGCTACGTCAACCTGAAAGACCGTCCGCGTCAGCCGGTACAGCGTCGTGGTGATGACTTCATTACCCTGAATGCTGAGCAGGCGATGCAGGGTGCCGCAGACATTCTGCGTCAGTCGAAGAAAGTTATCGGGATTGGTTCTCCGCGCGCGAGCGTTGAGAGCAACTTCGCGCTGCGTGAACTGGTCGGGGAAGAAAACTTCTATACCGGTATCGCCAAAGGTGAACAGGAACGTCTGCAGCTGGCACTGAAAGTGCTGCGCGAAGGCGGCATCCACACGCCTGCGCTGCGCGACATTGAATCTTATGATGCGGTTCTGGTGCTGGGTGAAGACATCACGCAGACCGGTGCCCGCGTTGCCCTGGCGGTTCGTCAGGCGGTGAAAGGCAAAGCACGTGAAATGGCAGCAGCCCAGAAAGTGGCTGACTGGCAGATTGCGGCGATCCTTAACATCGGTCAGCGCGCTAAGCATCCGCTGTTTGTGACTAACGTCGACAGCACTCGTCTGGATGACATCGCGGCGTGGACTTACTGCGCACCGGTCGAAGACCAGGCACGTTTAGGTTTTGCGATCGCTCACGCACTGGATAACAGCGCGCCAGCGGTTGAAGGCCTGAGCAACGATCTTAAAGGCAAAATTGACGTCATCGTGCAGGCTCTGGCCGGTGCGAAGAAGCCACTGATTGTTTCCGGTACCAACGCCGGTAGCGCGGAAGTGATTCAGGCTGCGGCGAACGTTGCCAAAGCACTGAAAGGCCGTGGCGCAGACGTTGGCGTGACCATGATTGCACGCGCAGTCAACAGCGTCGGCCTCGGCATGATTGGCGGCGGTTCCCTGGAAGAAGCATTAAGCGAACTGGAATCCGGTTCTGCTGATGCCGTTGTGGTGCTGGAGAACGATCTCCACCGTCACGCCTCAGCGACCCGTGTTGATGCTGCCTTGGCAAAAGCGCCGCTGGTGATGGTTATTGACCATCAGCGTACCGCCATCATGGACAAAGCCCATCTGGTGCTGTCTGCCGCAAGCTTTGCTGAAAGCGACGGGACGGTCATTAACAACGAAGGCCGCGCTCAGCGTTTCTTCCAGGTTTATGACCCGGCTTACTACGACAACAACATCGTGATGCTCGAAAGCTGGCGCTGGCTGCATTCCCTGCACAGCACTGTGCAGAGCCGTGAAGTGGACTGGACGCAGCTCGATCATGTTATCGACGCCGCTGTAGCCAAACTGCCACAGCTGGCGGGTATCAAAGAAGCTGCACCTGATGCGTCGTTCCGTATCCGTGGCCAAAAACTCGCTCGTTCACCTATCCGCTCCAGCGGTCGTACCGCTATGCGCGCTGATATCAGTGTGCACGAGCCGCGTCAGCCGCAGGATAAAGACACCATGTTCGCCTTCTCGATGGAAGGGAACAACCAGCCGACTGCCGCGCGTTCGCAAATTCCGTTCGCATGGGCACCAGGCTGGAACTCCCCGCAGGCGTGGAACAAGTTCCAGGCTGAAGTGGGTGGTCATCTGCGTAACGGCGATCCGGGCGTGCGTCTGATTGAAGCGTCTGAAAACGGTCTGGAGTACTTCAGCACCGTGCCAGCAAGCTTCGAAGCGCAGGACGGTAACTGGCGTATTGCGCCGTACTATCATCTGTTCGGCAGTGATGAACTGTCACAGCGTTCACCGGTCTTCCAGCAACGTATGCCGCAGCCTTACCTCAAGCTCAATCCGGCAGATGCCGCGAAGCTTGGCGTGAATGCGGGTGCGACGGTTGCCTTTAGCTACGACGGTCAAACCATGACTCTGCCGCTGGTGCTGTCCGATGCACTGACCGCAGGACAGATTGGTCTGCCAATGGGTATGCCGGGTATTGCGCCAGTGCTGGCGGGTGCGCGTATTGAAAATCTGCAGGAGGCGAAAGCATGAGTTGGTTAACACCGGATGTTATCGACATTCTGTTAAGCATCCTGAAAGCCGTGGTCATTCTGCTGGTGGTCGTCACCTGCGGCGCGTTCATGAGCTTCGGCGAGCGTCGTCTTCTCGGTCTGTTCCAGAACCGTTACGGACCGAACCGCGTAGGTTGGGGTGGTTCACTCCAGCTCGTGGCAGACATGATCAAGATGTTCTTCAAAGAGGACTGGGTACCGAAATTTACCGACAAGGTGATCTTCACCCTGGCACCGGTTATCGCCTTCACCTCTTTGCTGCTGTCGTTTGCGATTGTCCCGGTCAGTCCGACCTGGGTGGTTGCCGACCTCAACATCGGCATTCTGTTCTTCCTGATGATGGCCGGTCTGGCTGTTTACGCCGTGCTGTTCGCGGGCTGGTCGAGTAACAACAAATACTCACTGCTCGGTGCGATGCGTGCTTCTGCACAGACGCTGAGCTACGAAGTGTTCCTCGGTCTGTCGCTGATGGGCGTGGTGGCGCAAGCTGGCTCGTTCAACATGACCGACATCGTCAACAACCAGGCGCACCTGTGGAACGTGATTCCGCAGTTCTTCGGCTTCATTACTTTCGCTATCGCGGGCGTGGCTGTGTGTCACCGTCACCCGTTTGACCAGCCGGAAGCAGAGCAGGAACTGGCGGACGGTTACCACATCGAATATTCCGGCATGAAGTTCGGTCTGTTCTTCGTGGGTGAGTACATCGGTATCGTCACCGTCTCAGCGCTGATCGTCACGCTGTTCTTCGGTGGCTGGCAGGGTCCGTTCTTACCGCCATTCATCTGGTTCGCCATCAAAACGGCGTTCTTCATGATGATGTTCATTTTGATCCGTGCTGCATTGCCTCGTCCGCGTTATGACCAGGTGATGTCCTTCGGCTGGAAAGTGTGCCTGCCGCTGACGCTGATCAACTTGCTGGTAACGGCGGCTGTCATTCTCTGGCAGCAGCCATAAGGGGCGAATAGACCATGACTTTAAAAGAATTAATAGTGGGCTTCGGCACCCAGGTTCGCAGTATCTGGATGATCGGGATGCACGCTTTCGCCAAACGCGAAACGCAGATGTATCCGGAAGAGCCGGTTTACCTGCCGCCGCGCTACCGTGGCCGTATCGTGCTGACACGCGATCCGGACGGCGAAGAGCGTTGCGTAGCCTGTAACCTGTGCGCCGTTGCTTGTCCGGTAGGCTGTATTTCTCTGCAAAAAGCAGAGACCAAAGACGGCCGCTGGTACCCAGAGTTTTTCCGCATTAACTTCTCACGCTGCATTTTCTGCGGTCTGTGTGAAGAAGCGTGCCCAACCACGGCGATTCAGTTGACCCCGGACTTCGAACTGGGTGAATACAAACGTCAGGACCTGGTGTACGAGAAAGAGGATCTGCTGATTTCCGGTCCGGGCAAATACCCGGAATATAACTTCTACCGGATGGCGGGTATGGCAATCGACGGCAAAGATAAGGGCGAAGCAGAGAACGAAGCCAAGCCTATCGACGTCAAGAGCCTGTTACCGTAAGGAGAGGGGCAATGGAATTCGCATTTTATATTTGTGGTCTCGTCGCCATCCTGGCCACGCTACGGGTTATCACGCACACCAATCCGGTGCATGCGCTGCTGTACCTGATTATCTCTCTGCTGGCGATTGCCGGGGTGTTCTTCTCGCTCGGCGCGTATTTCGCCGGTGCGCTGGAGATCATCGTGTACGCCGGGGCGATCATGGTGCTGTTCGTGTTCGTGGTGATGATGCTGAACCTGGGCGGAGCGGAAATCGAACAGGAACGCCAGTGGCTGAAGCCGCAGGTCTGGATTGGTCCGGGCATTCTGTCCGTTATCCTGCTGGCGGTGATTGTCTACGGTATCCTGGGCGTAAGTGACCAGGGTATTGAAGGCGCTGCTATCAACGCGAAAGAAGTGGGTATCGCGCTGTTTGGTTCGTACGTTCTGGCGGTGGAGCTGGCCTCCATGCTGCTGCTGGCGGGCCTGGTTGTGGCCTTCCACCTCGGACGTGAAGATCGTGGTGGCGAAGTGCTGAGCAATCGCCCGAACGACAGCAAAAGAAAAACGGAGGAGCACGCATGATCCCCTTAACACATGGACTGATCCTCGCCGCGATCCTCTTTGTTCTCGGGCTGACCTGTCTGGTTATCCGTCGCAATCTGCTGTTTATGCTGATTGGGCTGGAAATCATGATTAACGCCGCCGCGCTGGCCTTTGTGGTTGCCGGTAGCTACTGGGGCCAGACCGACGGTCAGGTGATGTATATCCTCGCTATCAGCCTCGCGGCTGCGGAGGCGAGTATTGGCCTGGCGCTGCTGCTGCAGCTCCACCGTCGCCGCCAGAACCTGAACATCGATTCAGTAAGTGAGTTGCGTGGATGAACATGCTTGCCTTAACCATCATTTTTCCTTTAATCGGCTTCCTGCTGCTTTCCTTCTCTCGTGGCCGCTGGTCGGAAAATCTTTCCGCCGCGGTGGGAATGGGGTCTGTTGGCCTGGCTGCCGTCGTTGCTGCCTTTGTTGGCGTTGATTTCTTCGCTAACGGTAAACAAGCGGTCAGCGTGCCGCTGTGGAACTGGATGTCTGTCGGTGATTTCAACATCGGCTTCAACCTGGTGCTGGATGGCCTGTCACTGACCATGCTGTCTGTGGTGACCGGTGTCGGCTTCCTGATCCACATGTTTGCCTCCTGGTATATGCGTGGGGAAGAGGGCTACTCCCGCTTCTTCGCCTACACCAACCTGTTCATCGCGAGCATGGTGGTACTGGTGCTGGCAGACAACCTGCTGCTGATGTACCTGGGCTGGGAAGGCGTGGGCCTGTGCTCCTATCTGCTGATCGGTTTCTACTACACCGATCCGAAGAATGGCGCAGCAGCCATGAAAGCGTTCATCGTGACCCGTGTGGGCGACGTGTTCCTCGCCTTCGCGTTGTTCATCCTCTACAACGAGCTGGGCACCCTGAACTTCCGCGAAATGGTAGAACTGGCACCACAGCACTTCGAAGCAGGCAACAACATGTTGACCTGGGCGACGTTGATGCTGTTGGGCGGTGCGGTGGGTAAATCTGCACAGCTGCCGTTGCAGACCTGGCTTGCGGATGCGATGGCTGGTCCTACTCCAGTTTCAGCGCTGATCCACGCCGCGACCATGGTGACCGCGGGCGTCTACCTGATTGCCCGTACCCATGGCCTGTTCCTGATGACCCCAGAAATTTTGCATCTGGTGGGCATTGTGGGCGCGGTGACGCTGGTGCTGGCAGGTTTTGCGGCACTGGTTCAGACCGACATCAAACGTGTTCTCGCTTATTCCACCATGAGCCAGATTGGCTACATGTTCCTGGCGCTCGGCGTACAGGCCTGGGATGCGGCGATTTTCCACCTGATGACTCACGCGTTCTTCAAAGCGCTGCTGTTCCTCTCGTCCGGTTCGGTCATTCTGGCCTGCCACCACGAGCAGAACATCTTCAAAATGGGTGGCCTGCGTAAGTCGATTCCGCTGGTGTATGTCTGCTTCCTGGTCGGGGGCGCGGCGCTGTCCGCTCTGCCACTGATTACCGCAGGCTTCTTCAGTAAGGATGAAATCCTCGCAGGTGCGATGGCGAACGGTCACATTAACCTGATGATTGCCGGTCTGGTAGGCGCGTTCATGACCTCGCTCTACACCTTCCGCATGATCTTCATCGTGTTCCACGGCAAAGAGCAGATCCACGCTCATGCAGGGAAGGGCATTACCCATCACCTGCCGCTGATCGTGCTGCTGGTTCTGTCCACCTTCGTTGGCGCGATGATTGTGCCACCGCTGCAGGGTGTACTGCCGCAGACAACTGAACTTGAACATGGCCGCGTCCTGACGCTGGAAATCACTTCCGGGGTTGTGGCGATTGCTGGCATCCTGATTGCCGCATGGCTGTGGCTGGGTAAACGTACGCTGGTTACTGCGATGGCCAACAGCGCACCGGGCCGTCTGCTTGGCACCTGGTGGTATAACGCCTGGGGCTTCGACTGGCTGTACGACAACATCTTCGTTAAGCCGTTTCTGGGCATTGCGTGGCTGCTGAAACGCGACCCACTGAACAGTCTGATGAATATCCCGGCCATTCTTTCCCGCTTCGCAGGCAAAGGCCTGCTGGTCAGCGAGAACGGTTACCTGCGCTGGTATGTGGCATCCATGAGCATTGGCGCGGTGGTTGTTCTCGCGCTGCTGATGGTTTTGCGTTGAGTTGACAGAAAAGGAATATAGATCGCCATGTTATTACCCTGGCTAATACTAATCCCGTTTATCGGCGGCTTCTTATGCTGGCAGACTGAACGCTTCGGCGAAAAGATGCCGCGCTGGATTGCGCTGATAACAATGGGACTGACACTGGCCCTCTCCCTGCAGCTGTGGCTGCAGGGCGGCTACTCTCTGACGCAAGCTGCAGGCATTCCACAATGGCAGTCTGAATTTATTCTGCCGTGGATCCCGCGCTTTGGCATTACCTTCCACCTCGCACTCGACGGCCTGTCGTTGCTGATGGTGGTGCTGACCGGCCTGCTCGGCGTTCTGGCGGTACTTTGCTCCTGGCAAGAAATTCAAAAATACCAGGGCTTCTTCTACCTGAACCTGATGTGGATCCTGGGCGGCGTGATCGGCGTGTTCCTGGCCATCGACATGTTCCTGTTCTTCTTCTTCTGGGAGATGATGCTGGTGCCGATGTACTTCCTGATCGCGCTGTGGGGCCACAAGGCCTCTGACGGTAAAACGCGTATCACGGCGGCCACCAAGTTCTTCATCTACACCCAGGCGAGTGGTCTGGTGATGTTGATTGCCATCCTGGCGCTGGTATTTGTGCATTACAGCGCGACCGGTGTGTGGACCTTCAGCTATGAAGAGCTGCTGAAAACGCCGATGGCCCACAACGTGGAATATCTGCTGATGCTGGGCTTCTTCATCGCCTTCGCGGTGAAAATGCCAGTGGTTCCGCTGCACGGCTGGCTGCCAGACGCGCACTCTCAGGCACCAACGGCAGGTTCTGTTGACCTCGCGGGCATCTTGCTGAAAACCGCGGCCTACGGTCTGCTGCGTTTCGCACTGCCGCTGTTCCCGAATGCGTCCGCTGAATTCGCGCCTGTCGCGATGTGGTTGGGGGTTATCGGTATCTTCTACGGCGCGTGGATGGCCTTCACGCAGTACGACATCAAACGTCTGATTGCCTACACCTCTGTTTCGCACATGGGCTTCGTGCTGATTGCGATTTACACCGGCAGCCAGCTGGCGTACCAGGGCGCAATTATCATGATGATTGCTCACGGTCTGTCAGCGGCGGGGATGTTCATCATCTGCGGTCAGCTGTACGAACGTCTGCACACCCGTGACATGCGTCTGATGGGCGGTTTGTGGAGCAAAATTAAGTGGCTGCCAGCGCTGTCGATGTTCTTCGCTGTGGCGACTCTGGGTATGCCAGGCACCGGTAACTTCGTTGGTGAATTCATGATCCTGTTCGGCAGCTTCCACGTTGTGCCGGTCATCACCGTGATTTCGACCTTCGGTCTGGTCTTTGCCTCTGTTTACTCGCTGGCGATGCTGCACCGCGCTTACTTCGGTAAAGCGAAGAGTGAAATTGCAGCGAAAGAACTGCCGGGGATGTCGCTGCGCGAGCTGTTTATCATCCTGCTGCTGGTGGTGCTGCTGGTTCTGCTCGGGTTCTACCCGCAGCCGATCCTCGACACTTCTCATGCTGCGATGGGCAATATTCAGCAGTGGTTTGTTAATTCTGTTTCTACTACAAGGCCGTAAATCGCCATGACAATAACTCCACAACAACTGATCGCACTGCTACCGCTGCTGATCGTCGGCTTGACGGTGGTGGTTGTGATGCTCTCCATTGCGTGGCGACGCAATCATTTCCTGAATGCCACGCTGGCGGTGCTCGGTCTGAACGCCGCACTGCTGTCGCTCTGGTTTGTTGGCCAGGCGGGTGCAATGGATGTGACGCCGCTGATGCGCGTCGATGGTTATGCCATGCTCTACACCGGGCTGGTGCTGCTGGCGAGTCTCGCCACCTGTACGTTTGCCTACCCATGGCTTGAGGGCTACTACGACAATAAAGAAGAGTTCTACCTGCTGGTGCTGATTGCTGCCCTTGGGGGAATTCTGCTGGCTAACGCCAATCACATGGCCTCACTGTTCCTCGGTATCGAATTGATTTCGCTGCCGCTGTTCGGCCTGATTGGCTATGCGTATCGTCAGAAGCGCTCCCTGGAAGCGAGCATCAAGTACACCATTCTGTCTGCCGCAGCGTCTTCCTTCCTGCTGTTCGGTATGGCGCTGGTGTACGCGAACTCTGGCAGCCTGTCGTTCCTGGCGCTGGGGAAAGCGCTGGCCGACAACATGCTGCATGAGCCGCTGCTGCTGGCAGGCCTGGGTCTGATGATTGTTGGTCTTGGCTTCAAGCTCTCTCTGGTGCCGTTCCACCTGTGGACGCCAGATGTGTATCAGGGCGCACCTGCACCGGTCTCCACCTTCCTGGCGACCGCCAGCAAAATCGCCATCTTTGGCGTGGTAATGCGTCTGTTCCTGTACGCACCAGTAGGCGACAGTGAAGCCGTCCGTGTGGTGCTGGGCGTAATCGCCTTCGTCTCCATCATCTTCGGTAACCTGATGGCACTGAGCCAGACCAACATCAAACGTCTGCTTGGTTACTCCTCCATCTCGCACCTGGGCTATCTGCTGGTGGCGCTGATTGCGCTGCACAGCGGCAAGATGTCCATGGAAACGGTTGGCGTGTATCTGGCCGGTTACCTGTTCAGCAGCCTCGGCGCGTTCGGTGTAGTCAGCCTGATGTCCAGCCCATACCGCGGCCCGGATGCAGATTCCCTGTACTCCTACCGTGGTCTGTTCTGGCACCGTCCGATTCTGTCAGCGGTGATGACTGTGATGATGCTGTCTCTGGCAGGTATCCCAATGACGCTGGGCTTCATCGGTAAGTTCTACGTGCTGGCTGTCGGTGTTCAGGCCAACCTGTGGTGGCTGACCGCAGCAGTGGTTATCGGTTCTGCGATTGGTCTCTACTACTACCTGCGCGTAGCGGTGAGTCTGTATCTGGAAGCGCCACAGCAGCTGAACCGCGATGCACCGTCAAACTGGCAGTACAGCGCTGGCGGTATTGTGGTCCTGATTTCAGCCCTGCTGGTGCTGATCCTCGGTATCTACCCGCAGCCGCTGATCAACATTGTTCAGATGGCCATGCCGATGATGTAATCGTTAGATTGCTTAATGAAAAAACCCGCCTCGGCGGGTTTTTTTATGTGATCTCCCTCTCCCCGTGGGAGAGGGCTGGGGAGAGGGCATCAGGCCGCACACATTCCCCGCCAATCAACATCACACCGAATGCAAACGGCTGATCAAAGGCCCATCCTCGTGACGTTCGGCGCGTTCCAGCACTTCCTTAATCACAGACGACAGCTCGTTAATTTCAAACTTCGCCACGTAGCCATCCGCTTTCACTTTACGGATATGGTCTTCGTTGGCGTTGCCGGAGAGCGAAGAGTGAATCACGACCGGAATGGCTCTCAGGCGTGGGTCGGATTTGATTTTGCGTGTCAGGGTAAAGCCGTCCATCTCTGGCATTTCGAGGTCGGTTAAGACCAGCGCGATTTTGTCCGTCACCGGCACGCCTTCGGTTTGTGCTTCCTTCGCTAACTTCTCAATGGTTTCCCACGCCTGTTGCCCGGTGACGTGCATTTTCGCCGGGATTTCCATCGCATGCAGGCCTTTCTCCAGCATCGCACGAGCGACTTTTGAGTCTTCGGCAACAATCGCTGTTGCACCCGGTTTGATGCTTTGTTTTGGCGCAGTCAGGCGAGTGGCATGCAGGTCATGATCGGCTGGCACAATGTCATACAGGATCTGTTCGACGTCGATAACCATTGCCAGATTGTTGCTGTTTTTGTCGTTATCGAGGCAGGCGATGCTGGTGATGTACTGCCCGTTCACCGCTTTCTCTGCCGTGTGAACCTGCGTCCAGTCGAGGCGAATAATGTTTTCGACGGATTCGACGGCAAAGGCCTGTACGCTGCGGGCGTATTCGGTGATAAGCAGGATATTCAGACCGTTTTCAGATTTGCAGCCCAGCACCGACGGCAGGTCGATAACCGGGATAATCTGGTCGCGAATGTTCACCATGCCCATCACCGGGGCTTTAATGCCAGCAGGTTTGGTGAAGGAGGGCATCGGCACAATTTCACGCAGCTTAAAGACGTTGATGCCAAACAGCTCTGACTTGTCGCCTTCCATTGAGGCGCCCAGGCGGAACAGCAACAGTTCAAAACGGTTAGACAGGGTCAGGTTGGCCCTGTCGTCGATATCTTTCTGGAAATTATCCATGTAGCCCTCAGAGTAAAGAGAATGGCGAGTCTTTACTCTGTTATCGGCAAATGCAGATAAAAGTTAAGCCAGACTGAACACGCTGAAATCTTCCGCCAGTTCGCACGGTTCAAACACGCTTTGGCATTCCGCCAACAGACGCTGGCAACCGTGCCAGTCGTAGCGTGAGCTGACATGCGTAATGATGAGTTTGCCGACATTCGCTGCGTGAGCCAGTTCAGCCGCCTGCACGGTGGAAGAGTGCCCACGGCTGTTGGCTTTTTCGGCCATTTCATTTTCCAGCGTGGTTTCATGCACCATGACATCCACATTTTTTGCCAGTTCAAGCGCTTCCGGGCAAGGGGCTGTATCCCCAAATATCGCCAGCTTAATGCCTGGCGTGCTCGGGCCAAGATAATCCCGGCCATTCACGATGCGGCCGTCCGGCATTTCTACCGTCAGCCCTTGCTTCAACTGCTGGAACAACGGACCGGCTTTAATACCGTCGGCAAGCAAACGTGCTGCATCTAACGGGCCGGGTTTATCGTGCTGCTCAATACGGTAGCCATAGCACTCAACGGGATGGTTGAGCGGATAAGCGGTGACTTTGAAGAAGCCATCGTCAAATACTTCACCCGCGCTAATTTCTTCGATAGTCAGGGGATAATCAGTCCACGAACCACTCAGGCGCAACGCAGTTTCGACAAATTCTTTAATGCCTTTCGGGCCATAAATGGTGAGCGGGGAAGGATTGCCCTGCATCGAGCGGCTGCACAGCAGGCCCGGCAAGCCAAACAAATGATCGCCATGCAAATGCGTGATGAAAATTTTATCGAGCTTGCCCGGATGATGTGCCGTTTTCAGAAACTGATGCTGAGTGCCTTCACCACAGTCAAACAGCCACATCTGCGAGACGGTTGGCTGTTGCAAATTCAGCACTATCGACGTCATATTACGGTTGCGGGTCGGCACGCCAGCGGAGGTGCCGAGAAAAATCAATTCCATCACACTCTTTCCTGATTTGTCAGAACACTCATTATAACGGAGCTTCATATGATTCAGTGGCAGGATCTTCATCATTCCCAACTGACAGTGCCTCAGCTTTACGCCTTGCTCAAATTACGCTGCGAAGTGTTTGTGGTTGAGCAGACCTGTGCCTATCAGGATGTGGACGGTGACGATTTGATTGGCGAGAACCGCCACCTGCTGGGCTGGCGCGAAGGAGAGCTGGTGGCGTATGCGAGGATTCTGAAAAGCGAAGACGATTTTGACCCTGTCGTGATTGGTCGGGTGATTGTCAGCAGCGCGGTTCGGGGCGAAAAACTGGGCTATCAGTTGATGGATCAGGCGCTCGCCAGTTGCCAGCAACACTGGCCGCAGAAGGCGATTTATCTGGGTGCGCAGGCTCACCTGCAACCGTTTTACGCACACTTCGGTTTCACGCCAGTCACCGACGTTTACGACGAAGATGGCATCCCGCACATCGGCATGGCTCGGGAAGCGCAATCGTAAGTGATTGTCTATAGTTAGCGGACAGGTTTAACCAAGGAGAAAACGTAATGGCTTATAACGCTTATGAATCCCGCATTGATGACGATCTGGCGCTGCTAAGCGACACACTTGAAGAAATTTTGAGTTCATCCGGCGATCCGGCCGATGAGAAATACATCGAACTGAAGCTGCGCGCTGAGCAGGCATTGGATGACGTCAAAACCCGCATCAGCCAGGCTTCCGATACTTATTACTACCGTGCTAAACAGGCTGTTACCCGTGCCGATGACTATGTTCATGAGAAACCGTGGCAGGGAATTGGTGTCGGAGCAGCGGTAGGGCTGGTGTTAGGTCTGCTGTTAGCGCGTCGATAAAAACACGCTCCCTCATCATGGGTACTGCTTTTTCGCGGCAGTACCCTCTATAATGTGTGGTTTTTATCAGAGGGAGATTCGCGTGTATTCCATTACCGCTGCGCTGGAAAATTTACAGGGTTTTCTGTCTGAGGAGTTCCCTGATGCGCCCGGCTCGCGAATCTTCGACACCGCTTTTCCTCTCAACGATGCTTTTGACTCCCTAAGCTGGCTTTGCAGCCAACACCGCTATCCCCAGTTTTACTGGCAACACCGTAACGGCCATGAAGAAAGCGCTGCGCTCGGGGCTGTCTGCCGCTTCAATTCTTTAACCCAGGCTAACGAGTTTCTGGCGAAAAAGCCTGTTGAGCTGCGAATCTGGGGATTAAACGCCTTCACGCCTGAACATGGCGATCTGTTTTTGCCACGCCTTGAGTGGCGGCGCGAGGCGGGAAAAGCCAGTTTACGGTTGACCCTTCACAGTGACACATCGTTGCGTGAAGACGCGCAACAGGCGCGTCAGTTTGTGGCGACGTTAAAGCCTGCAAGCGCATTGCCGGGGCTGTCGGGCGAACTTAAAGCCGAACGTCACTATCCAGACAAAGCAGGGTGGATTCGGCTGATTGAGACGGCGACCGAAACCATTGCAAACGGTGAGCTGGATAAAGTGGTGCTGGCGAGGGCGACAGATTTGCAGTTTGCCACACGCCTGAACGCCGGGGCGATGATGGCCGCCAGCCGTCGGGTGAACCTCAACTGCTACCATTTCATGCTGGCCTTCGATGCGCACTCGGCGTTTCTGGGCTCCACGCCGGAAAGACTCTGGCAGCGACAGGGCACTCAGCTTGAAACCGAAGCGCTGGCTGGCACCGTTGCCAGCCATCATGACGATCGCCAGGCCAAACACCTTGCCGACTGGCTGATGCAGGACGATAAAAATCAGCGTGAGAATATGCTGGTGGTGGAGGATATCTGCCAGCGTCTGCATCAGGACGTCAACACGCTGGAAGTGTTACCGCCACAGGTCATCCGTTTACGGAAAGTGCAGCATCTCCGACGCTGCATTCAGGCTGAACTCGTTGAGCCTGACGACACTCGCTGTTTGCTTCAGCTTCAACCAACTGCCGCCGTTGCGGGGCTTCCTCGTGAACATGCGCGTCATTTTATCGAGCACCATGAACCTTTTACCCGTGAATGGTACGCCGGATCGGCAGGCTATCTCAGCCAGGCTAAAAGTGAATTCTGCGTGGCGCTGCGTTCCGCGAAAGTGACGGAAAACGTGGTTCGCCTGTATGCCGGCGCGGGGATTGTGCGGGGATCAGATCCAGAACTTGAGTGGCAGGAAATCACCCAAAAAGCGGCGGGACTGCGTTCGCTGCTTCTTTCGGATTAGCACATAACCGACTCATATCAATAACCTGTCGCTATCGCTCATCTATAATTAATCACAAAATTGATACCGGACAATCTCATGTCAGTAAGCGCATTCAACCGACGCTGGGCGGCGGTGATCCTTGAAGCATTAACCCGCCACGGCGTGCAGCACGTTTGCATTGCGCCGGGGTCGCGTTCCACCCCGCTGACGCTTGCTGCGGCAGAAAATCGCGCACTGATTCATCACACGCATTTTGACGAGCGCGGGCTCGGCCATCTCGCATTAGGGTTGGCAAAAGTCAGCAAACAGCCGGTGGCGGTGATTGTCACTTCCGGTACTGCAGTAGCAAACCTTTATCCTGCGCTGATTGAAGCGGGTTTGACCGGCGAAAAACTCATTTTACTGACCGCTGACAGGCCACCGGAGCTTATCGACTGCGGTGCGAATCAGGCCATTCGCCAGCCGGGCATGTTCGGCTCTCATCCTTCGCAAACCCTTTCACTGCCGCGCCCAAGTCAGGACATTCCTGCCCGCTGGCTGGTCTCGTCTATTGATAATGCGATGGGCAATGTGCACAGCGGTGGCGTCCACATCAACTGCCCGTTCGCAGAACCGTTGTACGGCGAAATGGACGAAACCGGCGCGGAATGGCAACAGGCGCTGGGTAACTGGTGGCAAAGCGATAAGCCGTGGCTGCGTGAAAACCTGCATCTGGAAAGCGAAAAACAGCGCGACTGGTTCTTCTGGCGGCAAAAACGCGGGGTGGTCGTCGCCGGGCGCATGAGCGCTGCGGAAGGCAAGAAAGTGGCGGAATGGGCACAGACTTTAGGCTGGCCGCTTATTAGCGATGTGCTGTCGCAAACCGGGCAGCCGTTACCGTGCGCAGATTTATGGCTGGGCAACGCGAAAGCCGTCAGCGAGCTGGCACAGGCGCAAATTGTGGTGCAGCTTGGCAGCAGCCTGACGGGTAAAAGAGTCCTGCAATGGCAGGCGACCTGCGAACCTGATGAATACTGGCTGGTGGACAATTTGCCGGGAAGACTCGACCCAGCCCATCATCGCGGGCGTCGTCTGGTGTGCGATATCGACCGCTGGCTGGAACTGCATCCTGCGGAAAAACGCCACAGCTGGAGCGTTGAGATCCCGCGTTTATCGGCGCAGGCCTGGCAAGCAGTGGAAGCCGAGCGTGAAGCGTTTGGTGAAGCACAGTTTGCTCACCGAATCAGTGATTATCTGCCTGAACAAGGGCAGTTGTTTGTCGGCAACAGTCTCGTGGTGCGTCTGATTGATGCACTGGGTCAGCTTCCGGCCGGCTACCCGGTTTACAGCAATCGCGGGGCGAGCGGCATTGATGGCCTGATTTCCACCGCCGCTGGGGTACAGCGCGGCAGTGCGAAATCCACCCTGGCGATTGTGGGCGATCTTTCTGCATTGTATGACCTGAATAGCCTGGCGTTACTGCGTCAGGTCTCTGCGCCGCTGGTGCTGGTGGTGGTGAACAATAACGGTGGGCAGATATTCTCATTGCTGCCGACGCCGGTGGAAGAGCGGGAACGCTTTTATACCCTGCCGCAAAACATTCATTTCGAGCATGCCGCGCAAATGTTTGGCCTTCGCTACCATCGCCCGGAAAGCTGGGCGGCTCTGGACGATGTGATGAGCAACGCCTGGCGTCAGCCCGTTACCACAGTGGTCGAACTGGTGGTGAATGACACCGATGGTGCGCAAATGCTGCAACACTTGTTGGCGCGGGTCAGCCAGCTATGACGCTTCACGCTGTGGCTCAGGCGGGCGAAGCGGATAAACCCTGGCTGGTTTTTCTGCACGGTTTTTCCGGTGATTGCCGGGAATGGCAGTCCGTTGGCGAAAGTCTTAGCAAACATCCCAGGTTGTATGTCGATTTACCCGGCCACGGCGGTTCGGCTGAAATTTCTGTCAGCAGTTTTGACGAAGTGTGTCACGAACTGCAGGAAACGCTGCTTAGTTACAACATACTAAATGCCTGGTTGATAGGGTATTCGCTGGGCGGCAGAGTGGCGATGTATGCGGCTTCGCAGGCAAAACTTGCGGGTATTTGTGGGCTGATTGTGGAAGGTGGGCATCCTGGGTTGCAGAGCGACGAGGCACGAGCTGACCGTCTGCAATCCGATGCGCAGTGGGCTAAACGCTTTCGCACTGAACCGCTGGTGCAGGTCTTTGACGCCTGGTATCGCCAGCCCGTTTTTGCTTCTCTGACTGAACTGGAACGCGCCGAACTGGTCGCCTTACGTGCCGACAACAACGGCCCACGGCTTGCCGATATGCTGCTGGTGACTTCGCTCGCGGTGCAGCCTGATTTACGCGCGGCGTTAAGCACGCGCGACTATCCTTTCTGGTACTTATGTGGTGAACGCGATGCCAAATTCCGTGTAGTAGCGGAAGGTCTGGTCGCGTCCTATCACCTTATCCCTAACGCCGGACACAACGCCCATCGGGAAGATCCCGCTGCGGTGGCCGCGTGTCTGGCACAGATTCTGAACGACTGACGACAGGACACACTATGATCTACCCAGATGAAAAAATGCTCTACGCCCCGGTTGACTGGCAGGACTGCTCCGAAGGTTTTGAAGATATCCGTTATCAGAAATCGTCTGACGGGATCGCCAAAATCACCATTAACCGCCCACAGGTGCGTAACGCGTTCCGTCCGCTGACCGTCAAAGAGATGATTCAGGCGCTGGCTGATGCGCGTTATGACGATAATGTCGGCGTGATCATCCTCACCGGCGAAGGCGACAAAGCCTTCTGCGCTGGCGGCGACCAGAAAGTGCGCGGCGATTACGGCGGATACCAGGACGACTCCGGTACTCACCACCTGAACGTGCTGGATTTCCAGCGTCAGATTCGCACCTGCCCGAAACCTGTTGTCGCCATGGTAGCGGGTTACTCCATCGGCGGCGGCCACGTGCTGCACATGATGTGTGACCTGACCATCGCGGCGGAAAATGCCATCTTCGGCCAGACTGGCCCGAAAGTGGGGTCTTTCGACGGCGGCTGGGGCGCGTCTTACATGGCTCGCATCGTCGGTCAGAAGAAAGCGCGTGAAATCTGGTTCCTGTGCCGTCAGTACGACGCGAAGGCCGCGCTGGACATGGGCCTGGTGAACACTGTGGTTCCGCTGGCGGATTTGGAAAAAGAAACCGTGCGCTGGTGCCGTGAAATGCTACAAAACAGCCCGATGGCGCTGCGTTGTCTAAAAGCCGCGCTTAACGCGGATTGCGACGGTCAGGCCGGTCTGCAAGAGCTGGCGGGTAACGCCACCATGCTGTTCTACATGACCGAAGAAGGGCAGGAAGGCCGCAACGCTTTCAACCAGAAACGTCAGCCTGATTTCAGCAAATTTAAACGGAATCCGTAATGCGTAAAGCCCAGGTGTACCGCTGGCAGATCCCAATGGACGCGGGAGTGGTTCTGCGCGAGCGGCGTTTGAAAACCCGCGATGGGCTGTTTGTCTGGTTGCGCGAAGGCGAGGCCGAAGGCTGGGGCGAAATCTCGCCCTTGCCGGGGTTTAGTCATGAGACGCTGGACGAGGCACAGGCTGCAACGGTCGCCTGGGTTAACGCATGGCGACAGGGCGAAAATAGCGCGTTGCCAGACATCCCTTCCGTGGCCTTTGGGTTGAGCTGCGCCGTGGCGGAGCTTAACGATGAAATGCCGCAAGAAGCGGATTATCGTACGGCTCCGCTCTGTACGGGCGATCCTGATGAGCTGTTTGCAGTGCTGGAAGCGATGCCCGGTGAGAAAGTGGCGAAGGTGAAAGTGGGGCTGTGGGAAGCGGTGCGAGATGGCATGGTGGTGAATTTGCTGCTTGAGGCCATTCCCGATCTCTCTTTACGGCTTGATGCCAACCGAGCCTGGACGCCGCTGAAAGCGCAGCAGTTTGCAAAATACGTAAATCCTGATTATCGCTCGCGCATTGCTTTCATCGAAGAGCCTTGCAAAACCCGGGACGACTCGCGGGCGTTTGCGCAGGAAACCGGTATTGCGATTGCCTGGGATGAAAGCCTGCGTGAAGCTGATTTCACCTTCACCGCCGAACCGGGTGTTAAGGCTGTGGTTATCAAGCCAACGCTCACCGGCAGTTTGCAAAAGGTTCGTGAGCAGGTGGCCGCGGCGCATGCGCAGGGCTTAACGGCGGTGATCAGTTCTTCGATTGAGTCGAGCCTTGGCCTCACACAGCTGGCGCGAATCGCGGCGTGGCTGACACCACAAACGATGCCGGGGCTGGACACGCTAAGCCTGATGCAGGCGCAATTGCTGCGTCGCTGGCCGCAAAGCGAATTGCCGTGCCTGACGCAGGAGAGCCTGGAACCGCTGCTATGATTTTTCAGGACTGGCCGTGGCGACACTGGCACGCCGTTCGCCCGCAGGCGATTGCGCTGCGTCTGGGTGAGGAACGCCTGAACTGGCAGCAGCTTTGTCAGCGTATTGATGCGCTGGCTGGTGGGCTCGCGGAGCAGGGCGTTTCCGCTAGCGACGGTGTTTTACTGCGTGCTTATAACAATCCGCAAACGCTGCTCGCCTGGCTGGCGCTGCTTCAGTGCGGCGCTCGCGTGTTGCCAGTAAATCCTCAGTTGCCGCGCGAGCTGGTGGCGGCTTTGCTCCCACAGTTTTCTTTGCGCCACGCTTTGTTGCTGACAGAAGAAGCCCCTTTTGACACGTTAGCCGCTTTATCCCTTCAACAAAGCAGTGTGACACCAAACTTCACCTGGCAGTCCGACCATCTGGCAACCCTGACGCTAACGTCCGGTTCCAGTGGGTTGCCGAAAGCCGCCGTGCATACATTTGAAGCACATCTTGCCAGCGCAGAAGGTGTGCTGGCGTTGATGCCGTACGCTGAAGATGACGACTGGTTGTTGTCGCTGCCGCTGTTTCATGTTTCCGGCCAGGGCATTCTCTGGCGCTGGCTGCTGCGCGGTGCGCGTCTGACTGTGCGTGAACATATGCCGTTGGCGCAAATGCTTGAAGGGTGCACTCACGCTTCGCTGGTGCCAACACAGCTTTGGCGGCTGCTGCATGAAGAACAAACGCTCTCACTCAAGACCGTGCTTCTTGGCGGTGCGGCTATCCCGGTTGAACTGGCGGAGCAGTCTCACGCTCGCGGAATACGCACGTTTTGTGGTTACGGTCTGACGGAGTTTGCCTCCACGGTCTGCGCGAAAGAAACGGACGGTGAAGCAGATGTCGGTTCGGCATTGCCGGGGCGGGAAGTGAAAATCGTCGACGGTGAGATTTGGCTGCGGGCCAAAAGCATGGCATCGGGCTATTGGCGTGATGGTGAGCTGGTGCCGCTGACCAATGCCGAAGGCTGGTTTGCGACACGCGATCGCGGTGAGCTGTGTGAAGGCCGCTTGACGGTGCTGGGGCGCATGGACAATCTGTTTTTCTGCGGTGGTGAAAGCATCCAGCCGGAAGCCGTGGAGCGAGTGATTGTCACTCATCCCGACGTTGAACAGGTCTTTATCGTGCCGCTGGAAGATGCGGAATACGGCCAGCGCCCGGTGGCGGTCATCGAAGGGCGTGAAGGGTTTGAGGTGGAGCGCATGCCCGAGTGGGCGAAAGACAAGCTGGCGCGGTTTCAGCAGCCGGTGTACTGGCTACTGCTGCCTGCCAGCCTGAAAACCGGCGGGATTAAAATTTCCCGCCGGGCGTTACAGGAGTGGGTTAACGCGTCGCTGCGCGCTTAATTGGCCTCCGCCGTGGTTTTCCGCTGGCGCTTGCGTATCACACGCAGCACCGGCGGGATCACAATGACTGCAATCGCCATCACCAGCAGCGTTTTTGCCACGCCGCTTTCCCACAGAATGTTCATGCTGCCGTTGCTGATAGACAGCGCGCGGCGCAGGTTCTGTTCCAGCATTTCTCCCAGCACGAAGCCAAGGATCAGCGGTGACATCGGGAAGTGCATCTTACGCAGGATGTAGCCGAGCACCCCAAGTCCAACCATCAACACCAGGTCGAAGGTAGTGCTGTGAACCGCATACACGCCCACGGCGGAAACGGCGGCAATCGCAGGCACCAGGAACCACAGCGGAATAGTCAACATGCGGGTGAACAGGCCAATCAGTGGAATGTTCATAATAAGCAGCATCACGTTGGCAATCATCAGCGCCGCAATCAACCCCCACACAATGTCTGGCTGCTCAGTGAACATCGCAGGTCCTGGCGTGATGTTATAGAGCGTCAGCGCGCCCATCATCACTGCTGTTGTGCCGGAACCTGGTACGCCGAGCGTCAGCATCGGGATAAACGAACCGCAGGCTGAAGCGTTGTTCGCGGCCTCCGGGGCCGCTACACCGCGAATATCGCCTTTGCCGAAGCTGTCGCTGTTGCCGCTGATTTTCTTCTCAGTCATGTAGGTGATGGCACTGGCGATGGTCGCGCCTGCGCCAGGCAACACGCCGACAAAGAAGCCAATCACCGAAGAACGCAGCGTGGTGCCCGCGCACTGCGACGCTTCTTTGAAGTTGAACAACATGCGCCCGGTTTTGCGAACCAGCGTTTTGCCGCCGCTGGTGCTTTCCAGCATCAGCAGAATTTCAGACACCGAGAACAGGCCGATAACCACCACGATAAATTGCACGCCGTCGGACAAATGGACACTGTCGAAAGTGAAGCGATATACCCCGGTGTTGGCATCAACGCCCACCGTCGCCAGGCCCAGTCCGATCAACGCCGCCAAAAAAGATTTCAGCGGATTTTGCGCCATCATGCTGCCGAGGCAGGCGATAGCAAACACCATCAGGGCAAAGTATTCCGCCGGGCCAAACGCCAGCGACCACTGCGCCAGCGCCGGGGCAAACAGAATGATGCCCAGAATAGCGATCATCGACCCCATAAATGAGCTGACGGCTGAAATTGACAACGCCACGCCGCCGCGCCCTTGTTGCGCCATCGGATAACCGTCAAGCGCGGTCATGATGGCTGCCGCATCGCCGGGTACGTTTAGCAGAATGGACGAGATACGCCCGCCATATTCACAACCGATATAGACCGTTGCCAGCAGGATCAGCGCAGATTCCGCAGGCAGGTGTAAAGCGAAAGCCAGCGGCAGCAGAATGGCCACGCCGTTAATCGGGCCAAGCCCGGGCAGTAATCCCACGATGGTGCCGACGAAGCAGCCAATCAGCGCGATCACCAGGTTTTCCGGGGTCATCGCCACAGCGAACCCCTGTGAGAGATAAATCCAGGTATCCATCGAAATCTCCGTCAGTTCAGCCACACGCCGAGAGGAAGGGTGACGTCCAGCAGCCGGTCAAAGGCGTACCAGAGCACAAGGCCAAGCACCACGCCTGAAATGCCCGCCGCAGGCAGCGTTGCGCCAAACAGCATGCCAATAATGGCGGTCAGGATTGCCGTCGCCAGCGGGAAGCCAAGCCACTCAAATCCCCAGGCATACATCAGCAACACAATCACCATCACCACCAGCCGTTGCAGCACTTTGTGGTGCGGCCATTCCACGGTATCCGGACGGCGTAACAGCAGAGCCACCGAACAGAACACCATCAGGCTGATAATGCCGAGCGGGAAGGGCCGCGGCCCAACCGGTTCATAGCTGTATTCGCTGTGGAGTTGCCAGGCCACCAGCAGGCCGCCGAGGCACAGCAGCAGCCAGATCCCGGCAAAAATACGATCGCTCATCATGGCCTCCGGCTTACTTGGCGAGGCCAAAATATTTTGCCTGCTCGCGATATTCAGTGACTTGCTGCTTCACGTAAGTGTCGAGCTCTTTACCGTTCATATTGAATTCAAACAGCCCGCGCAGGTCGCGTTGCTGCTTAAATTCTTCGGTCTGCTGCAGTTTCTGGAAGGTGTCCACCCACCAGGCGTACTCGGCGTCGCTGACTTTTGGCCCGACGTAGAAGCCGCGAATAATCGGCCAGACCAGGTCATAGCCTTGCTCTTTGGCTGTCGGCACATTGGCTAACTGGCCCGGCAGACGGTTCTCTGAAAACACGGCCAGCACGCGAATTTTGTCGCCTTGCAGATAAGGCACCATCTCGCTGAGATCGCCGGAAACCGCCTGCACATGGTTGCCCATCAGTGCCGTCACCGGTTCGCCGCCGCCTTCAAACGCTACATAGCGCATCTTGTGTGGGTCGACTTTTGCTTGTTGCGCCAACTTCGCCGCTTTCATCCAGTCCTGGCTGCCGATGGACGCGCCCGCCCCAATCACCACTTTATTGGGATCTTTTTCCATGGCGGTGAGCAGGTCTTTCAGCGATTTCCACGGCGAGTCATTTCGCACGGCAATCATGCCGTAGTCGGTGCCGACACTTGCCAGCCAGCGAACGTCATCCACGTTGTAGCGGCCGAATTTGCCCTGAGACAGGTTGAGCAGTGAGCCGCCTGAAAACGCCACTACGGTGCCTGCTTCGCCTGGCCGCTGCGCCACAATCGCGTTATAAGCCACCGCGCCAACGCCGCCTGGCATATAGGTCACACGCATGGGTTTCTTGATGGCCTGAGTTTCCAGCAAGCTGACCTGAATCAGCTTACAGGTGAGGTCGAAGCCGCCGCCGGGTTTCGCCGGGGCGATACATTCGGTGCGTGATGGCGCTTCCACCGCCAAAACGCTTGCACTGCCAAGCAGCAGAGCAGAAGTGACCAGAGTACGAAGGAGTTGTTTTTTCATTTTTTAGCCTCACGCCGGCTAGCCGGGAGTGTGTGGGTTGAGGTTTTTTCTGATTATGTGAACCCCACATGTAGCGGTTCAGTTGCGTGATTGTTAAAACAGTAACCTTTCATTTCCCTTTCAATCCGCCCCCAACTGTTCAGGATGTGATATGCGTCTCTTATTAGCGGAAGATAACCGTGAGCTGGCTCACTGGCTGGAGAAAGCGCTGGTGCAGGGCGGATTCGCGGTGGATTGCGTGTTTGATGGCAAAGCCGCCGATCACCTGCTGCAAAGTGAAACCTACGCGTTAGCCGTGCTCGACATCGGCATGCCGGGGCTCGATGGCCTGGAAGTGGTACAGCGTTTGCGAAAAAGAGGGCAGACGCTGCCTGTGCTGTTGCTGACGGCACGCAGCGCCGTGGCAGAACGGGTGATTGGCCTGAACGCCGGAGCCGATGACTATCTGCCCAAACCGTTTGAGCTGGAAGAGCTGGATGCAAGGCTACGCGCACTGTTGCGACGCAGTGAAGGGCAAGTGCAGGAGAAGCAGCAGCTTGGTGAATTGTTGCTGCACGATGACGGCTATTTTTTACTGAAAGGCCAGGCGCTGGCGCTTACCCCTCGGGAACACGCCTTGCTTACGGTGCTGATGTATCGCCGTACACGGCCTGTTTCGCGCCAACAGTTGTTCGAACAGGTGTTCAGTCTTAACGATGATGTTAGCCCTGAAAGTATCGAACTCTACATCCATCGCTTACGCAAAAAGCTTCAGGACAGCAATGTGCGCATCACCACGCTGCGCGGCCTGGGTTATGTGCTGGAGCGCGGCGATGAAGTGGCGTAAACCGCAGTCACTCTATTCTCAACTGCTGCTGTTTCTGGGTTTGCCGATGCTGTTGCTGTGGGCGCTGTCGGCGTTTAACAGCTACGTCAGTGCGCTTCAGGCGGCAACGCAGGCTTATGATCGCACGCTGCTTTCCTCCGCTCGTACGATTTCTGAAAGGCTCGAAGTCAGCGAGGGCAAGCTGAAGGTCAACGTGCCGTGGGTGGTGCTCGACAGCTTTGAGCTGAACATGAATGACCGCCTGTATTACAAAGTGGTCGACCCGACAGGAAAGGTGATTTCAGGCTATGGCGATTTGCCTGCGATGCCCCCTTCGACTTCCAGAACGTCACTCTATCCGGCGCTGGCCTGGTTTTATCACACCCAATTTCACGGACAGGCGATCCGTGTGGCGAAGCTATTGCAGCCCATAAACGAAGGCGGCATTAGCGGAATGGCGGAAATTTATGTGGCGGAAACGCTGCAATCACGACGCTATCTGGCGCATCAGTTGCTGCTTTCCTCGCTGGCGACTCAGGGCATGCTGGTGCTTTTTACGCTTGTCCTCGCAGGCTGGTTGCTGCGTCGGGTGCTACGCCCCATGCGTCGCCTTTCCGGGATAATGGTGCGCCGTGAACCGGGTTTGCTCACGCCTCTTCCGGAGCTTTTACCCTGGTCGGAAACTCGCTTATTGATAGTGGCTTTCAACCGTTATTTAGAGCGGCTGCGCGGGCTGCTTTCCCGTCAGGAGCGCTTCAGCGCAGACGCTTCTCATCAGCTCAAAACTCCTCTGGCAATTCTCAAAACGCAGGTGTCAGTAGCGTTAGCAAGCCAGGACCCACAGGTATGGCGCGAGAGCTTGCAAGGCATGAGCGCCACGCTGGATAACACAATTTCGCTGACTGAGCGCTTGTTGCAGCTTTCCACCGTGAAGCAGAAAGAGCAGGGCGATCGTCAGTTCGCAGGGACGGATTTGCGAGAAATAGTGCAACAATCCTGTTTTTCCCGACTGGCTCAGGCCAGAAGCAAACAGATAGATTTGGGCTACGAAGGCGAGCAACAGACTGTATGGGTGGAAGGCGATGCGCTACTGCTGGGTGAACTGTGCGCCAATCTGCTGGATAACGCACTGAAATACACGCCTGCGGGCGGCACGGTGACCGTCAGTCTGCTTCGAGAAGGCGATGCGGTATTGCTGGACGTGGAAGACAGCGGGCCCGGCATTGAAGACGGGCAGACTAATCAGGCGCTGCAACCGTTTCAACGGCTCGATAACGTGGGGGATGCCATCGGTGCAGGAATTGGCCTTGCGCTGGTCAACGATATCGCTCGCCTGCATCGCTCTCACCCTCAACTCAGCCGTAGCGAAACGCTGGGCGGGCTTCGGGTCAGAATTCGCTTGTTGTCGGCAAATTAATTCCTGATTGACACCATTTCAGGTAGCAACTGGTTACATTACTGTTGCAAATCGCCCTTTTAGTTCATTGATTCTCGAGCATTCAACAGTACAATTCTGCCGTTTTGCGCGATTTATTACTTTATGTTTGCTGGAACGTTAAAAAATGAAAAAAAGTATTATGTCAGGATTGTTCGGGCTGCTGTTTGTGTCAGCAGCGGCGAACGCAATCAGCATCAGCGGTCAGGCGGGTGAGCATTACACCAACCTGGGCGTCGGTTTTGGAACGGAATCTACCGGTCTTGCTCTGAGCGGTGACTGGACGCACAGCGACAATGACGGCGACGTTGCCGGAATTGGCGTGGGCCTGAACATTCCGCTGGGGCCTTTCATCGCCACTGTCGGCGGTAAAGGGATCTACACCAACCCAAATGATGGTGATGAAGGCTACGCGGCGGCGGTTGGCGGCGGTCTGCAGTGGAAAATTGGCGACAGCTTCCGTCTGTTCGGCAATTACTACTACTCTCCGGACTCGCTCTCCAGCGGCATCGAAAGCTATCAGGAAGCCAATGCGGGCGGCAGCTGGACCATCATGCGTCCTGTCAGCATCGAAGCCGGTTACCGTTACCTCAACCTGGCGGGCAAAGATGGTAATCGTGATAACACCATCGCCGATGGCCCGTACGTTGGCGTAAGCGCGTCATTCTGATCCCCCGGCGCGGCATCTGTCGCGCCTGTTTCCCCTCCCGTCTCTGCTTGTGAATTGAAAACCCCTCTTTCTTATTTGTTATAAAACAACGTGTTAATTCACCTTTCATGATTATTTATTTTTAAATTTTAACTAATCTGTTTTTCCGGTCGTTCTAAGGAGGCTACGGCTGAGTTTTCTCTTATTCAGCGTTTACAACAAAGGACGTTAGATGGTTTCGAAGAATTTATCCTCTTGCCAAAACTCTCTCCCGCTGCGAAAGCGTTTCGCCGCCTGGCTGTGTATCGCACTGCAGTGTCTCCCGGCGGCCAGCAGTATTATTGCGCTGCCTGTAGCGGCACAATCGCAGATGTCAGTGAGTGAGACCGCTGACAGTGCTCAGAGCAGTCTGGCCAGTGGTGCCAAAATGCTTGGGACAACCCTTTCGGATGAGAATCGCTCCTCATCCGAAGCGCTGTCCGATTACGCTCGTGGTCAGGCTAGTAGCATGGCGAACAGCACGGTTGAAGGCTGGTTAAGCCAGTTTGGTACCGTTCAGTCGCAACTCAATGTGGATAAAAACTTCTCGCTGAAAGACAGCAGCATCGACTGGCTGGTGCCGCTCTACGACTCGCCGCAAAACATCCTTTTCACTCAGTTGGGCGCGCGGAATAAGGATGACCGTAACACGGTCAACCTCGGGGTTGGCGTTCGTCATTTTGTTGATGACAGCATGATGTATGGTTTCAATGCCTTCTTCGATAACGACCTCAGCGGTAATAACTCTCGCCTGGGTTTGGGCGTTGAACTGTGGCAGGACTACGTCCAGTTTTCCGGCAATGTTTACCAGCGTCTGAGCGACTGGCACCAGTCACGCGATTTTGCTGATTACGACGAGCGCCCGGCAAACGGTTACGATGTGCGGGTGAATGGCTTCCTGCCTGCTTACCCTCAACTGGGCGGCAAGCTGGTGTATGAGCAATATTTTGGGGATGAAGTGGCTTTATTTGGTCAGGATGAGCGACAAAAAGATCCGTATGCCGTCACTATGGGGGTGAATTACACCCCGATCCCAATGATTACCCTCGGTGCCGAACAGCGGATGGGAAAATCCGGGCAAAACGATTTTAATCTCAATCTGCAGCTGAGTTATCAGCTTGATCGCTCCTGGAGCGAGAACATCTCTCCGGATGCGGTTGATGCCCTGCGCAAGCTGTCGCACAGCCGCTACGATCTGGTCGATCGTAATAACAACATTGTGCTGGAGTACCGTAAGCAACAGTTAGTTAAGCTGCAGCTGGCGCCAGAACGCATTCAGGCTGCGGCAAACAGTCTGCATAGCGTGGAAGTTAAGGTGCAAAGCAAATATCCGTTGCAGGGTTACACCTGGTCCGGAAGCTCTTTCTTTACCGCTGGTGGCAATGTGGTGCGCGAGGATCTTAATCATATTCAACTGACGGTCCCGCCGTACAAAGTGGCTCCAGCAGTGGCCGGTGCAGACAAGGCCACGCAGGAGGCGAATAGCCGTCTGCTGAATACCTATGTTCTGACCGCGTCGGTGAACGATATCCAGGGAAATCACTCTTCTCCTGCCCAACTTACCGTAGAAGTCACGCCTTCGGGTGCCCAATCCGATATCCGGATCAGCAATCTGGAGCTGGTTGACGCTTCCATGACGACGCGTATAGCCAATGGCACCGACGGCTTTGTTTTCAATGCGACCGTAACCGATGCTGATGGCAATCCGGTCGCCAATGCCCCGGTAAACTGGGAGCATGATTCGGCTTCAGGGCTGGTTCTGACCAGCAACGGGAAGACAGATGCGAAGGGCGTTGCCATGCTCACCCTGACCAGTACGGAAGTAGCCAGCAATATCCTGGTGTCTGCGACGGTGGCTAATGGGCAGAAAGTGACTGCCGATCGGGCGGTAAACTTTACCTCTGCGGTAGTGAGCGTCGCCGGCATAGTGAAAGATGCTCAGACAAATGCCCCGATTAAAGGTGCTTCGATTAAGGCATACGTCAATGGTGAGAGCAGCCCTGCTTATCAGGTAACCTCCGGTGATGATGGCCACTATTTTCTTGAGGTTTCGCCGGGGACTTATAACGTGGAAACGAAAGCGGCAGGCTATCTGGATATTGATACCACCGTGAGCTCCGGCGAAGCGACAAGCGTCAATAAAGATATTCTGCTGTACCCGGATTCAGTCCCTGAACAGCTCAAAGCCGTTAAGTTGGTTGATTCTCAGAGGATCAGGGCATCAGATGGCGTGGCGAAGTTTACCTTTAAGGCCACGGTAACGGACGCTACTGGTAAGCCGCTGCCGAATGTCGACGTTAACTGGTCGCAGAACAGAGGCGAGAATATCACTCTGACCAGCAGCAGCACGACGGATGCTTCAGGGACTGCGCTGGCAACCATGACCAGCAAGGTTGCAGCGCAAGACATACAGGTTTCAGCGGAGGTGACTGGCGGCTCAACGCTGAATGCCGATCAACTGGTCAGCTTTAGCGATAAATTTGCTGATATCTCCGGGCAGGTGCTCAGTTCACTGGACAGTTCGGTGAAAATCAGTGGCGCAACGGTAAAATTCTATCTGAAGGATAATCCAAACCAGGCCGCGTTTACCGTTACGACAGCGGGAGACGGCAGCTACTCCACTCGTATCGCTCAAGGGACGTATGACATTGCTATCACAGCGCCTGGCTATTTTGACAATCAGGCCTCGGGTGTGAGCTACAGCGAGCAGTCTCCTGGCAGCAATCGCCATACTTTCTTGCTAACGCCAGATCTCGACGTGCAGGCGCGTATCGTCGTGACCTGGGATCAGGCTACTGTTGATCTGGATGCCCGACTGAAAGTGCCGCCGCAGAATACTCGCGGTGCCAGCAGCGGCACTCCGTTAGATGTCAACAAAGGGAGCAAGCCTGCTAATGCAGATGCCGCTGTGGTACAGGAAAGCTCAAGTAAAGGGCCAGAAACGGTGGTCATTAGCAAACTGCACTCCGGTGGTACTTATACATTCAACGTGATGAGTATGCTGATGTTCAGCAGCGGCCATGTGCAGCTTAGCCTCTCTGACGGCCGAACGTTTGAGTATGACCTGAAGAATGCCTCAGGTAATAACAAGGCCGCGAATCTCTGGGGTGTCTTCGAAATCGACACCAGTAAAGGGAAAGTGAATGTCAAAACGGTGAACAACGTCATTTATTAATCCCGTCCCTTTCCCCGCCACTCAGGCGGGGAAAATCCTTTTTAACCTGCCGAATCACCTCCTTCATTCTGCTTTGCACGGTTTCTGGTGTTGTCGACTTACCACTAAGCCTGCTCTTCGTTATAGTTAATCGTCCTCTTCTTCAGGAGAAAACGATGATAAACGTGGAGATGCTGTCCACCGGCGACGAAGTGCTGCAGGGTCAAATCATTGACACCAATGCGGCGTGGCTTGCCGATTACTTTTTTAGCCAGGGATTACCTTTAATTCGACGCAATACCGTCGGTGACAGCCTTGAGTCACTGGTTTCTGTGCTGCGTGAACGCAGCCAATTTGCAGATATTCTGATCGTCAATGGTGGGCTTGGGCCGACCAGTGACGATCTCAGCGCGCTCGCGGCCGCCACCGCAAAAGGTGAAGGGTTGGTGTTGCACGAAGAGTGGCTCAGCCATATGGAGCGCTTCTTCACTGAACGCGGCAGAGTGATGGCACCAAGTAATCGCAAGCAGGCCGAAATCCCTGCCAGTGCAGAGCTCATCGACAACCCTGTCGGCACCGCCTGTGGTTTCGCGGTAAAACTCAATCGCTGCCTGATGTTCTTTACGCCGGGCGTGCCATCCGAGTTTAAAGTGATGGTGGCACAAGAAATCGTTCCGCGTTTGCGTGAGCGCTTTACGCTGCCCGAACCGCCACTGTGCCTGCGTTTGACCACATTTGGCCGCTCAGAAAGCGACCTCGCTCAAAGCCTTGACCCTCTCGAATTACCCCCAGGTGTGACCATGGGTTACCGCTCGTCGATGCCCATTATTGAACTCAAACTCACCGGACCGGCTTCTGAAAAAGAAGCGATGCTGAAACTGTGGCCGGAAGTGCATCGGGTGGCGGGTGAAAGCCTGATTTTTGAGGGGACGGAAGGGCTTCCCGCGCAAATCTCTCGTGAACTGCAGGAACGAAAACTGGGGCTAACGATTAGCGAGCAGTTCACCTCCGGGTTGATTGCTTTACAGCTTGGTCGTGAAAACGCGCCGCTGCTGGCAAGCGAAGTGGTGCCATCGCAAGAAGAAACTCTGGCGCAGACGGCCCACTGGATTGCGGAACGTCGTACCAAGCACTTCGCTGCGTTGGCGCTGGCCGTGAGCGGTTTTGAGCAGGAGCATCTTAACTTTGCGCTGTCGACGCCAGAAGGCACGCATGCGCTGCGGGTGAAATTCAACACCTCTCGCCACAGCCTGCAAACCCGGCAGGAAGTGTGCGCCATGATGGCGCTCAACATTCTTCGCCGCTGGCTCAATGGCAAGCCGATTGCCAGCGATCACGGCTGGATTAACGTCGTCGAGAGTCTGTTCCTGCCGTAATCTGTTGTTGGCGTGTCGGGCCTCCGGCACGCTGACAGTCCAGCCTGTTGTACTTCTCAGAAATAATTCCGTGCGCTGGCTCTCATTTTAATCTCAGAAAATGTTCAACCTGTTGGACACCCCACAGAGTTTGACCGCCTTCACACTCTGACTTGCCGTCAACCGCAACACTGATTCCAGTATTCAGGATTGGAGTCCAGCATGTTGGAATCAAGCAAAGTCCCCGCGTTGACCCGCGCGATTGAAATCCTCGACCTGATTGGTCGTATTGGCCCGTGCAGCGCCGCGACGATCATCGACGAACTCGGCATTCCCAAAAGCACCGCTTATCTGCTGCTGGGTGAGCTGAAAAAGCAGCGTTTTCTGCGCATGGATAACCGTGATAACTACTGTCTGTGGACCCGACTGGTCGAACTGGCAGGGCACGCCCTCGGCAAAATGGACTTGCGCGAGCTGGCACGTCCTCGTTTGACACAGCTGATGGATGAGTGCGGGTTGCTGTGTCACCTCGGCATCATCGATAACCAGAACGCTTACTACATCCTCAAAATTGAGTCGTCTTCCACCATCAGCGTGCGTTCCCATGAAGGTAAAAGCCTCTCGCTTAACCGTTCAGGGATTGGCAAATGCCTGTTGGCGTGGCAGCCCGAGAGCGTTCAGAGCGCCATCATTTCTACCCTCGACTGGCATCAGGCCACACCGACAACCCTCACCACGCCGGAAGCCCTGCAGCAAGAACTCGCCCGCATTCGTGCCAGAGGCTGGAGCTTTGATAACGGCGAAGATTATCCCGATGTACGCTGCGTGGCTGCGCCCGTATTCAACGCCAGCAATGAGCTGACGGCGGCGATTTCCGTGGTCGGCACTCGGCTGCAAATCAACGACGACAATCGCGATTACCTCGCGGGTAAAGCCATTGCCTGCGCGAAAGATATTTCCCGTCTGTTGGGGTGGAAAAGCCCCCTCGAATTACAAGCTTCATAACAAGGAGAACATCATGACCTTACCGAAGATTAAACACGTCCGCGCCTGGTTTGTGGGGGGCGCAACGGCCGAAAAGGGCGCGGGTGGCGGCGATTATCACGACCAGGGCGCGAATCACTGGATTGACGATCACATCGCCACTCCGATGAGTAAATACAAGCAGTATGAGCAATCACGCCAGTCGTTCGGCATCAACGTGCTCGGCACGCTGATTGTGGAAGTGGAGGCTGATAATGGGCAAACCGGGTTTGCCGTGTCCACCGCCGGGGAAATGGGCTGCTTCATTGTTGAAAAACATCTGAACCGCTTTATCGAAGGCAAGTGCGTGAGTGACATCAAGCTTATCCACGATCAGATGCTGAATGCGACGATGTTCTACTCTGGTTCGGGTGGCCTGGTGATGAACACTATTTCCTGTGTGGACCTGGCACTGTGGGATCTGTTCGGCAAAGTCACCGGACTGCCGGTGTACAAGCTGCTGGGTGGCGCAGTACGGGATGAAATTCAGTTCTATGCCACCGGCGCTCGTCCGGATTTGGCAAAAGAAATGGGCTTCATTGGCGGAAAAATGCCGACCCATTACGGGCCGCATGACGGCGATGCAGGCATTCGCAAAGATGCGGCCATGGTGGCGGAATACCGCGAGAAATGCGGCCCGGATTTCTGGCTGATGCTCGATTGCTGGATGAGTCAGGACGTGAACTACGCCACCAAACTGGCCCACGCCTGTGCGCCGCATAACCTGAAGTGGATTGAAGAATGCCTGCCGCCGCAGCAGTACGAAGGTTACCGTGAACTGAAGCGCAACGCGCCTCCGGGAATGATGGTAACCAGCGGCGAGCACCACGGCACCGTGCAATCTTTCCGCACGCTTTCTGAAACAGGCATCGACATTATGCAGCCGGATGTCGGCTGGTGTGGCGGGTTAACCACGCTGGTAGAAATTGCCGCCATTGCGAAATCTCGCGGTCAATTAGTGGTGCCGCACGGCTCCTCAGTGTATTCGCATCACGCTGTCATCACCTTCACCAACACGCCGTTCAGTGAGTTCCTGATGACCAGCCCGGATTGTTCAACGCTGCGCCCTCAGTTTGATCCGATCCTGCTGGATGAACCGGTGCCGGTGAACGGCCGGATGCACAAAAGCGTGCTGGATAAACCTGGCTTCGGGGTGGAATTGAACCGCGACTGCAATCTGAAACGTCCTTACAGCCACTAAACCTGCTGCGTCGCGGGTAACCGTGGCGCAGATTTTCTGAGGATAACGCAATGAATACCGCCCTGATTGAAAGCGTGGTAAAGAAAAACCGCGCGCGTTTGATCCCGTTCATGCTGGCGCTGTACGTGCTGGCTTTTCTGGACCGCTCGAACATCGGCTTTGCGAAAGAGACCTACCAAATCGACACCGGCCTCAGTAACGAGGCCTATGCGCTCGGGGCGGGGATTTTCTTTGTGGTATATGCCTTTCTCGGCGTACCGGCCAACCTGTTGATGCGTAAATTTGGTGCCCGCTACTGGATTGGCGGCACCACGCTGTTATGGGGATTCCTTTCTGCGGCGATGGCGTGGGCCGATACCGAAGCTAAGTTTCTTTTAGTGCGTACGCTGCTTGGCGCAGCGGAAGCCGGGTTCTTCCCGGGAATGATTTACCTCACTTCCCAGTGGTTCCCGCAGCGCAACCGCGCCAGCATCATGGGGTTGTTTTACATGGGCGCGCCTTTGGCGTTGACGCTGGGTTCACCACTTTCCGGTGCCTTGCTGGAAATGCACGGTTTTATGGGGTATCCAGGCTGGTTCTGGATGTTTGTGATTGAAGGTTTGCTGGCGGTGGGCGCAGGCGTGTTCACCTTTTTCTGGCTGGACGATTCCCCCCAGCAGGCTCGTTTTCTGACGCAAGAAGAAAAGCAGGCCTTGTCGCAGCAACTTGCCAGCGAAGAGCAAACGAAAGTGACCTCCAGGCTGAGCGACGCCATTCGTATTGGGCGCGTCTGGCAACTGGCGATGATTTATCTCTGCATTCAGGTGGCAGTGTATGGGCTGATTTTCTTCCTGCCGACTCAGGTTGCCGTGCTGCTGGGAACCAAAGTGGGTTTCTACGCCTCGGTTATCACCGCGATCCCTTGGGTGTTTGCGCTGCTGGGCACGTGGCTGATCCCTCGTTATTCCGACCGTACCGGTGAACGTCGCAAGATAGCTGCTTTTACCTTATTGGCGGCAGGCATCGGGATTGGCGTGTCCGGGCTGGTTTCGCCGGTGTTGGCCATCGTAGCGCTTTGCGTGGCAGCGGTTGGTTTTATCGCGGTGCAGCCCGTTTTCTGGACCATGCCGACGCAGTTACTTTCTGGCACAGCACTGGCCGCAGGGATTGGTTTCGTGAACCTGTTTGGCGCGGTTGGCGGGTTTATTGCGCCCATTCTGCGCGTGCAGGCTGAAACGCTGTTTGCCAGCAACTCCGCAGGGCTGCTAACGCTTGCCGCGGTTGCCATTCTCGGCGCTGTCCTGATTTTTTCGTTGCAGGTGACGAAACCTGCGCCACAACCTGAACACGTCACACATTAATCAATGCAAAGGATGACCATGAACACGATATTAGCGAATCCGTTTAAGGCAGCTTTACTGCGTGGAGAAACGCAGATAGGCCTGTGGCTGAGTTCCACCACGGCGTACATGGCTGAAATTGCGGCAACGTCTGGCTACGACTGGTTGCTTATCGACGGTGAACACGCGCCGAATACGATTCAGGATCTCTATCACCAACTGCAGGCCGTTGCGCCGTATGCCAGCCAGCCGGTGATCCGTCCGGTAGATGACAATCGCAGCCTGATAAAACAGGTGCTGGATATCGGCACGCGAACGTTGCTGATTCCTATGGTGGAAAGTGCGGAACAGGCTAAAGCGATTGTCTCTGCCACTCGCTACCCGCCGTTGGGCGTGCGCGGTGTCGGGGCAGGTGTTGCTCGCGCTGCACGTTGGGGGCGGGTCGAACATTACATGGCGCGGGCTAATGATGAATTGTGCGTATTGATTCAGGTGGAAACCAAAACAGCGCTGGAGAATCTAGACGCGATTCTGGATGTAGAAGGCATCGACGGCGTTTTTATCGGCCCGGCTGATTTATCTGCCTCTTTGGGCTATCCGGATAACGCGGGCCATCCTGAAGTGCAGCAGGTCATTGAGCAAAGCATCAAACGCATTCGCGCAGCGGGCAAAGCTGCGGGGTTCCTTGCTGTCGATCCAGAGATGGCAAAGAAATGCCTTTCATGGGGGGCGAATTTTGTCGCGGTAGGCGTGGACACAATGCTGTATACCGAAGCGCTGGATAAGCGGCTGGCGCAGTTTAAAGCCTTGCCAGCCGCGGGGGACTCGAAGGGCAGCTACTAGGTTAACGCCTGAGCCAACAAGGTAATGGGATGTTCACAGCGCAGGCTGGTGGACATCTCAATTTGCCATTTACAGGTCTCGCAGTCGGTTATTACCAGGTCCGCGCCGCTCTCCTCAATCTGGCGAAACAGCGGCGCGCCAATCGCCTGCGAGGTGGTGTAATTTTCGGACTTAAACCCGTAAGTGCCCGCAATGCCACAACATTGTGAATCCAGCACAATCACTTCCAGTTCCGGGATCTGGCGCAGCAGTTCGAGGGTGTAAATCGCCCAGCCCATTTTCTCCATATGACACGGCGTGTGATAGATCACTTTTAACGGCAGACGGCGCAGCGGCAAGTTTTTCCCCGCGTCTGTCTGCTTCCACAGCCAGCGGGTGGCAAGCTCAATGTCATTGCGCAGGTCATGATTGTTGATATCCAGCAAATGCGGGTATTCGTCGCGCAGGGTGAACGTGCAGGTCGAGGAGGTAGCGATGACCGGTAGCTGTTTTTCAACAATCGCCTTACGCAGCGAAACGGTATTGGTCTGCGCCTGTTTACGGGCTTTATCGACAAAGCCGTTGGCAATCAGCGGCACGCCGCAGCATTTCTCTTTGTCCAGCAACTGTACGCCAGTGCCCATCGCATTCAGCACGGTAATTAGGTCTTTGCCGAGCTGCGGATTGTTGTAGTTAACGTAGCACCCGTGGAAGAAAGCCACCTGATTGGCATACTGCGCTTGCTGGTTTGCCACACTGCGATACCAGCGACGGAAAGTGCCAAAACCGTACTTTGGTAACTGGCGACGGTGGTCGATTTTCAGGGCAGCATCCAGCAGTTTACGCACGGGCTTCAAACCCGTTGTGGCGTTAACGATGGGCGCAAACGGGGTGGAGAGCGTGCCCATCAAATCGGTATGGCTGAGCACGGCATCTCGCAGCGTGGGTTTGCTCTGGCTGTGCCGGGCGCGAGCGCGCTGGATGATGTCGCCAATGTTGACGTCAGAAGGGCAGGACACTTCACAGCGCTTGCAGTTGATGCAGTATTTGAGCGCTTCGTCGTACAGCGTTGGGTCCTTTAACCGCAGGCGTTCACCGTCCGGTCCGGCTTGTTTCGGGCCTGGATACTGAGGATTTACCCGACTGACCGGGCACGCGGTGGTGCAGACCGTGCATTTGATGCAGCTTTCAAAACGGGTATCGCTCATGGCTGTTCTCCTGCAAGGTCAATAATTTGTTGGGCTGCGTGCAACGCTGTGACGGCGCTCACGCCTCCGCCACAGCCCTGAGCGATGGCATCAAAACCCCCGAGAACGCCGCCAATCGCAAACAAATTCGCCAAAGGCTGACCGTTGAGCGAAGGGCGCAACGTGGCATCCGTTTTCACGCCAAAGCGCTGCCAGGGTTGTGGGGTGAAGAAGTCACGTCGATACCAGCTGTCGCGCGGTAGGGTTTGCAGAATATCTAAACCCATCACCGGTTCGGTGACTCCTCCGCGGCTGGCAATCAGCCCGTTGCTGAAAAAGCTGCCGCTGGCGAGAACGGCAAACCGGGTGCGTAATGGGATTTCTGCATGATTACGGGTCATGATGGCGCTGACTTTTCCGTCTTCACAAATCACCTCACGCACGGCATCGCCCGCCAGCCATACGCCGCCTTGCTTCACAAACTGGCGCTGTAAGGCATCGTGCAGCTTGAAACCGGGCACGGAGGGCGGCAACGTTGGGATTAACGCCAGTGGGCAGGTGAGCTTTTCATTCAGCCATTGCCAGAGCCGATCATCCTGCAAGCCAAAGCAGGCAGGAAGCAGCAACTGATCGTACTGTTTCGCCATCGGTTCTAAAGCATCAAGTAAGGCATCCCACTGCGAACCGTCATCAAGCAGACGTGCAAGAGTGACTGAGCGGAATTCCGAGGCGTTATCTCGCAGAGCATCCAGCGCGGGCAGGGTTATCTCCAGCACATCGGCCTCCACACCCGTTTTTCGTAACGAGGCGGCCGCCAGATGAGGCTCAAAGTCGACAAATCCGCTGAAGCCGACGACGGCGATTTTGTTCCCGGTAAGCGGCAGACGGGCAACTTCCTGCGGCGTTAGCCAGGCCCGGCGCGTTGTGCCCAGCGGGGTAATTCGTTGGTGGGGTTGCGTGATGCCGCCGTGCATGACAATGCCCAGTTCTGCCAGCATCTGCTCTGTTTGCTGGGCATAAGCCAGCACTCGCTCGGGGCCTAAAAGGCTGTAGGGATGGTTAGGTTCTTGCTCGCCGAGCGTTTTCAGTGCCTCGACAGGATTGCCTGAGTGATTCAGCAAATCCAGTGAACCAGAGGAAAAGTGCAGGCCGCTTTGTCCGCGGCTGATGATGGCGCAGCGCAAACCTTGTTGACTCAGTTTCAGCCCACACAGAAGTCCGGCCAGGCCGCCGCCAATAATCACCGTATCAAATTTCATCCTGCTGCTCCTTTTCCAGCCCGCACAATCCTTGCCATACCCAACGGGTAAATTCACTTTCACGTAAGGCGTCGCCCCAGGCGATAGGTTCGATTCCCTTCCAGCGTTCGTTCAGAAATTCTGAGAGTTGGTTAAGAGACTGGGCTGGCGTGGTCACCTGATAGCGGTTCAGCAAAGCTGCCGCGCGACAGGCGCAGAGTTCGCCCTGACAGGTCCCCATGCCGACGCGAGTACGACGGCGTAAATCGAGTAAATTTTTTACCCCGAGATTTTCTATCGCGTACTCCACTTCGCCTGCCGTGACCGCCTCGCATTCACAGACCAGGCTGCGGTGTAAGCGGGAATCGCCCAGCCAGTTTGGCGTTCTGTCGCCATGGCGATAGACCGCTGAACCGCGTAATGGCGCAGGCAAAGAAATCATGCGATTGAGCGTCTTTTCAGTGGTTTCACGCGAGCCAGGAAGGGCGACGCTGGCGGTAGTGCACGGCACGTTGTGGTTAAGCTTGCGGCAAACTGCGTCGGTGGCCATTTCTGCCATCAGGCGATAGGTCATCAGCTTACCGCCAGTAATGGTGATAAAGCCTTCCAGGCCATCACGTTGAGCGTGATCGAGCAGCACAATTCCACGGCTGACGTTACGCCCGCTGGGATCGTCATCGCTGGCAACCAAAGGGCGCACGCCGCAATAGGCACGCAGAATGCGGGTTGCAGCGATCGCTGGCGAGAGCTTTTCGCCTTCGCGAAGCAATGTATCAACTTCAGCAGCGGTGACTCGGTTATCGTCGATATCGCGATAATCAATGTGTGTGGAAGTGGTACCAATCAGCGAAATGGTGTCGCCGGGTACCAGAATGTCGGCGTCGGCGGGTTTACGGCAGCGGTTTATCACGTGCTGGTTGATACGATGATCGAAAATCAGTAGTGAGCCTTTGGCCGGGAACATCCGTACCTTCAGGTCTGCATATTCCGCAATTCGCTGGCCCCAGATACCCCCTGCATTCACCACTATGGAGGCATAAATCTGTACGCTGGCCAGGTGCTGACGATCCCAGACGGTAGCCCCGCAGACCCTGTCGCCCTGGCGTATCAGGCCGGTGACTTCACAGCCCGTTAACACCACTGCGCTATGTTCGCGTGCATCCAGCATATTGGCGGCGGTTAACCGAAACGGATCGACTGTGCCATCTGGCACTTTAACCGCACCAATTAGCGCCGGATTGACGGAGGGCTCCAACTGCCGCGCCTGAGTGGGCGTTAGCGGTTGGGCATGAATATCGGCTGCAAGACAGGCCTCAATGAACGTTTGTTGGTAGTCGAGCGAGTCTTCCGGCAGCGTAATAAACAGGCCGTCAGTCGCTTCGATGCAGTGATGGGCAATGCGCTTGAGGATGGCGTTTTCGGCGATGCACTCGCGCGCGGATTCGCTGTCGGTGACGGCATAACGAGCACCGCTGTGCAGTAAACCGTGATTGCGCCCGGTTGCGCCCGTGGCGATATCATCTCGCTCAATAAGCAGCGTTTTCAGGCCGCGAAGGGCGCAGTCGCGGGCAATTCCAGCGCCAGTGGCCCCGCCACCAATGATCAGCACGTCGGTTTCACGAGTTTCACAGAAAGGCATGACATTCCCTCGAAGTTCGATTTCTTCCATTTAGCCACAATGACACTGTGTTTTGTTTGATATCGAGCATATTCGAGCGCAAATCGAAAATGAAACGTGATTTCGTGCTCACATTCGAGTTTTTGTCATAAAAATGTAACATTATGTGCGTCATTTCACAGCATCAGGGCTACGCATTTCCTACCATCCGCGCACACTGCAACTCATTAACCTGCTGATAATTCACCCATGAGTTGTTCTGATAACGATGGCCACGGAGGCTGCTATGCTCAGTATTTTCAAACCTGCTGCCCACAAAGCGCGAGTGTCGGATGCGGAAGTTGATCCGCTGTATCGCCGTTTACGCTGGCAGATTTTCCTCGGGATATTCTTCGGTTACGCCGCCTATTACCTGGTGCGTAAAAACTTTGCTCTGGCGATGCCGTACCTTATTGAGCAAGGCTTTTCGCGCGGTGATTTGGGCTTTGCCCTGTCCGGGATTTCAATTGCGTACGGTTTTTCGAAATTCATTATGGGATCAGTGTCGGATCGCTCGAATCCGCGCATTTTCCTGCCCGCCGGGCTGATTCTGGCGGCAGCGGTGATGCTGTTTATGGGCTTCGTACCCTGGGCAACATCAAGCATTATGGTTATGTTCGTGCTGCTGTTTATCTGCGGCTGGTTCCAGGGCATGGGCTGGCCGCCGTGTGGGCGTACCATGGTGCACTGGTGGTCGCAGAAGGAGCGCGGCGGCATTGTGTCGGTCTGGAACTGTGCGCACAACGTGGGGGGCGGTATTCCCCCACTTCTGTTCCTGTTGGGGATGGCGTGGTTTAACGACTGGCATGCGGCGCTGTATATGCCTGCATTTGGTGCCATTCTGCTGGCGCTCTTTGCTTTTGCTATGATGCGCGATACGCCTCAGTCCTGCGGATTACCGCCGATTGAAGAGTATAAAAATGACTATCCGGACGACTACAGCGACAAACACGAAGAAGAGCTGACGGCGAAGCAGATTTTCATGCAGTACGTGCTGCCCAACAAGCTGCTGTGGTATATCGCGGTGGCGAACGTGTTCGTTTACCTGCTGCGTTACGGCATCCTCGACTGGTCACCCACTTACCTGAAAGAAGTGAAACATTTCGCGCTGGATAAATCGTCCTGGGCCTACTTCCTGTATGAGTATGCGGGCATTCCTGGCACGCTGCTGTGCGGGTGGATGTCGGATAAAGTCTTCCGTGGCAATCGTGGGGCGACAGGTGTGTTCTTTATGATCCTCGTCACCATCGCCACCGTGATGTACTGGCTGAACCCTCCGGGCAATCCTGGTGTGGATATGGCCTGTATGATTGTTATCGGTTTCCTGATTTACGGCCCGGTAATGTTGATTGGTTTGCATGCGCTTGAGCTGGCACCGAAGAAGGCGGCGGGCACAGCGGCAGGCTTTACGGGGCTGTTTGGCTATCTTGGCGGGTCCGTGGCGGCGAGTGCGATTGTGGGCTATACCGTGGACTTCTTCGGCTGGGACGGCGGCTTCATCGTGATGATTGGCGGCAGTGTGCTGGCCGTTATTCTGCTCGCTATCGTGATGGTGAGCGAAAAACGCCATCATGAAGAGATGCAACAGAAACGCAGTTAACGCCAGACGTTAAACGCACAGGCAGGTGTCGGCGTGGGCTGACACCTGCTAACGGAAGCGTAATAACAGAGGGCTTTTACGCCAACGCGTTACCAGATATTCATATTCCTGATAATACGTATCCCGGGTTTCTTTTTCCCGAATGGCTTTAATAAACGGTTCGGCGATAAAGTAATTATTGATGATGGAATTATAAAACACCTGTTTTATCATTTTTTCATGATAAATACCGTGGTGGATCCCCACAGCAAGACGTTCATAAAAGTTAAGGCAATAAACCAGTTGCTGCCTTTCCTGGCTTTCTTGCGATGTGAGTGCCTGTGGCGGGAATATATAACGGCGAAAAGATTTCTCCGATAAATGAATGGCACGCAGCGTATGCAGGCCATCGATGTAACGCTTGTCAAAGCGGCTTTCATAGAGGAATGTGGCTGTTTGCGCTTTACGCGCGGTTCGTTGGTGTCGGTCGATGGCTGCGCAGGCGATAATAAGACTGAGCAGCATCGCTGCGGCTGTGGTGATTTGTGAAAAGGTATTCAGAATAGCAAGCTGATTAACATCCATGTTTTATTTCTTCCCTGAATAATGGAGTCAGAAACCTTCGTATTCATCATGTATAGACATTATTTTCTCCTGCAGAATAATTGCTGTTGGCGCAGAATAGAGGGAGCAGAGGGGAGTAGCAAGTACTAAACCGGAAGAAATTAAGCGGGAGATAAAGTTTGCGGCGAGGCTTCAGGAAAAATGTAATATCCAGGTCGGATATTACATTTCGATTTCGATATCGCCTTTGGCTTTACAGCAGCAGGGCAGAATTTCTCCCTGCTGGACAAAAGCCAGCGGTTCCATCAGCCAGTCAACCTGGCCGGAAACCAGACGGCAGCGACACGATCCGCAGTAACCTTCACGACACTGAAACTCCACCGCCACATTGTGCGATTCCAGCGCCACCAGCAGAGAAGGGTGTTCTTCCTGGCACAACACTTGTGTGCCAGTGATGCGAAGCGTAACGCGGCTCATCAGAGCTGGAAGTTGCTCAGATCGTCGGCATCGACTTCGGAATCAATCTGACCGACCAGATAAGAGCTCACTTCTACTTCCTGTGGTGCGACCTGAACGTTGTCAGACACCAGCCAGGTGTTGATCCACGGGATTGGGTTAGAGCGAGTCTGGAATGGCAAGTCAAGACCGACAGCCTGCATACGGATGTTGGTGATGTACTCGATGTACTGACACAGAATGTCTTTGTTCAGGCCAATCATCGAACCATCACGGAACAGGTATTCAGCCCACTCTTTTTCCTGCACGGCGGCCTGCACGAACAGGTCATAGCACTCTTGTTTGCACTCTTCGGCAATCTCTGCCATTTCCGGATCGTCCTGGCCTGAACGCAGCAGGTTCAGCATGTGCTGAGTGCCAGTGAGGTGCAGGGCTTCATCACGTGCAATCAGGCGAATGATTTTGGCGTTGCCTTCCATCAGTTTGCGCTCAGCAAATGCGAAGGAGCACGCAAAGCTGACATAGAAGCGAATCGCTTCCAGCGCGTTGACGCTCATCAGGCACAGATACAGCTTTTTCTTTAGCTCGTGCAGATTCACGGTCACGGTTTTGCCGTTAACGGTGTGCGTGCCTTCACCCAGCAGATGCCAGTAGCTGGTCAGCTCGATCAGGGAATCGTAATAGTGGGAAATGCCTTCTGCACGTTTCTGAATCTGCTCGTTGGTCACGATGTCATCGAACACGGTCGCCGGATCGTTGACGATGTTACGGATGATATGGGTGTAAGAACGAGAGTGAATGGTTTCAGAGAACGCCCAGGTCTCTACCCAGGTTTCCAGTTCCGGGATCGAAATCAGCGGCAGTAGCGCCACGTTCGGGCTACGACCCTGAATGGAGTCCAGCAGCGTCTGGTATTTCAGGTTGCTGATGAAGATATGCTTTTCGTGGTCCGGCAGCGCCTGGTAGTCAATACGGTCGCGGGAGACGTCCACTTCTTCCGGACGCCAGAAGAAGGAGAGCTGCTTTTCGATCAGCTTTTCGAAGATGTCATATTTTTGCTGATCGTAACGGGCCACGTTAACCGGTTGGCCGAAGAACATCGGCTCCAGCAACTGGTTATTTTTCGTCTGTGAAAAAGTGGTATATGCCATGGAAGAGAGTCCTGTTGAGATTGTATTGCCCGGCGGCACTACGTTGGCCGGGCCTACAAAAACGTAGGCCGGGTAGCATCGCGCCACCCGGCAAATGTCTTAGATCTTACATGCGCCGCTTTCGCAGCCATCGTCCTGAATGGACGGTGCCAGATCGTCCTGGGCATCTTCTGCACCATCACGGGTGTTGTGATAGTACAGGGTTTTCACGCCAAATTTATAGGCATTGAGCAGGTCTTTGAGCAGTTGCTGCATCGGCACTTTGCCAGACGGGAAACGCGTCGGGTCATAGTTGGTGTTCGCCGAAATCGACTGGTCGATAAACTTCTGCATGATGCCGACCAGTTGCAGGTAACCGTCATTGTTCGGCATTTCCCACAGCAGCTCGTAACCATTCTGCAGGTTTTCGTAATCCGGCACGACCTGACGCAGAATGCCATCTTTCGAGGCTTTGATGCTCACGTGGCCGCGCGGTGGCTCGATACCGTTGGTGGCGTTGGAGATCTGCGAAGAGGTCTCAGACGGCATCAGGGCAGACAGCGTGGAGTTACGCAGACCATGAGTTTTGATGGACTCACGCAGGCCTTCCCAATCGTAATGCAGTGGCTCGTTAACGATCGCATCCAGGTCTTTCTTGTAGGTGTCGATCGGCAGCACGCCTTTGGCGTAAGTGGTTTCGTTGAACCACGGGCACGCGCCTTGTTCTTTCGCCAGTTCGTTAGAGGCTTTCAGCAGGTAGTACTGAATCGCTTCGAACGTTTTGTGGGTCAGGTTGTTGCCGCTGCCATCGGAGTAACGCTTGCCGTGCTTCGCCAGGTAGTAAGCGAAGTTAATCACACCGATACCCAGCGTACGGCGGCCCATCGCGCCACGTTTAGCGGCCAGAATTGGGTAATCCTGATAGTCGAGCAGGGCGTCCAGCGCACGTACAGCCAGAATAGCCAGCTCTTCCAGATCGTCTAGGCTTTCGATAGCGCCAAGGTTAAACGCCGACAGCGTACACAGGGCGATTTCACCGTTTTCGTCGTTGACGTCATTCAGCGGTTTGGTCGGCAGGGCGATTTCCAGACACAGGTTAGACTGGCGCACGGGCGCAACGACCGGATCAAACGGGCTGTGTGTGTTGCAGTGGTCGACGTTCTGAATGTAGATACGACCGGTAGAAGCACGTTCCTGCATCACCAGAGAGAACAGCTCAACCGCTTTAATGCGCTGCTTGCGGATGCTGTCGTCTTTTTCATATTTCACGTACAGACGCTCAAACTCGTCCTGATCGGCGAAGAACGCATCGTACAGGCCCGGCACATCAGATGGGCTGAACAGCGTAATGTCTTCGCCTTTGAGCAGGCGGGTGTACATCAGTTTGTTGATCTGCACGCCATAGTCCATATGACGCACGCGGTTCGCTTCGGTACCACGGTTGTTTTTCAGGACCAGCAGGCTTTCCACTTCCAGGTGCCACATTGGGTAGAACAGAGTGGCAGCACCGCCACGCACGCCGCCCTGAGAGCAGGATTTCACCGCAGTCTGGAAGTGTTTGTAGAACGGGATACAGCCAGTGTGGAAGGCTTCACCGCCACGAATTGGGCTGCCCAGCGCACGGATACGACCGGCGTTGATGCCAATACCGGCACGCTGAGAAACGTATTTCACAATCGCGCTGGAGGTGGCGTTGATAGAATCCAGGCTGTCACCGCACTCGATCAGCACGCAAGAGCTGAACTGGCGAGTTGGGGTACGCACGCCAGACATGATTGGCGTAGGCAGTGAAATTTTGAACGTGGACACGGCGTCATAAAAACGCTTCACGTAGTCCAGACGGGTTTCACGTGGGTAGTTAGAGAACAGGCACGCGGCAACCAGGATGTAGAGGAACTGAGCGCTCTCGTAGATTTCGCCGGTGACACGGTTCTGAACCAGGTATTTCCCTTCCAGCTGCTTAACCGCGGCATAAGAGAAGTTCATGTCGCGCCAGTGGTCGATAAAACCGTCCATCTGCTTGAACTCTTCTTCCGTGTAGTCTTCCAGCAGATGTCTGTCGTATTTACCCAGCTCAACCATGTTCACGACGTGGTTGTACAGCGCTGGCGGTTCAAACTGACCGTAAGCTTTTTTACGCAGGTGGAAAATCGCCAGGCGCGCGGCAAGGTACTGGTAGTCAGGGGCATCGCGAGAAATCAGGTCTGCGGCGGCCTTGATGATGGTCTCATGGATGTCGGCGGTTTTGATGCCGTCATAGAACTGGATGTGAGAGCGCAGTTCAACCTGAGAAATGGAAACATTGTTTAGCCCTTCCGCGGCCCAATCCAGCACGCGATGGATTTTTTCGAGATCGATACGCTCAGTCCCGCCATCACGCTTAGTCACCATCAGACTCTGATTCATGTGCTTTACCCTGTCCGTGAAATGAAAAATATCCCCCGTTTATCCACAGCAGAGCCTTTGTGACTAACTCTGTGGATAAATACTATATGTAGGGGTTCTTTGATAATTGAAACGCTATATGGTGAGTATTCTAGTAAGGATTCTTTTGAGTACAAGGGTTGATTTTGACGTTAATTTGAGGTTGTCAAAGGGTGAAAAAGCCTAAGTCCTCGTACTGTAAGGCCTGGACGTGATGTCAAGATTCGAAGAAAAAAATTAGAAATTTGATCGAACGCCGATTTCTTAGTCGCTCGCTGGGCAAGAAGAAGTTGATGTGGGTCATAGGAAGAAGCACAGGGGAGAGAGGGTGACCCTAAGCCATGCTTATGCTGTGCTCGGTAATGTTACATAAATGTTGTGTTGAACGTGAGAGACAGCAGAAGTTGCCTAGCGAAAATCACCCTGTCGCCGCGAGTAAAATGTGCTCCAGACAGAGGGCATTTTTTCAAACACGGCTGATGAACGGGGAAAAATTTTTTTGAGGATAAAATTACCCTCGATAATGATAAGCGCGATCAGCAAACACGCGTAACATTATAATCCATTATTGCTATTCCCTTCCTGCCTCAAGATTGTCATTGAGTGTAGCCATTTTTTCTCCTGGGTCTTGTATGTATATTAAATCTTTGTTTGTCTTTATCCCTGCGTGTTTTGTATTGAGCCCATCAGTCAGCGCCAGTGAGAATTGTTATTCCAACGTTATCTCCGAAACCTGTCATGCACCGCAACAAGCCATTAAAGGCGCAAATAAAACCTTTACCGTTGCCGATGATGCGGTTCTGCAATTCGAAAACATGAATGCCACCGGCGGTAACAGTGGCGGCGCAGTGGCACTTTCCTCGGGGGCCACCTTCACCATTCAACCCGAAGGCACCACGGGGAGCGTTGTTTTTGATAACAATCATGCCGACTCAAACGGTGGGGCCATTTTTGCGAAAGAAAACTCATCGATAAATATCAGTAACGCCCTCTTTTCTAATAACTCATCAAAATCGTACGGCGGCGCTATTTATTTAAACGGAAAGAATGACCCGCAGCAATTTGATTTGATTCTTGATGACACTATTTTCGAAAGCAATATTGCCCAGAACGGTAAAGGCGGAGCTATTTATGCGCTGGATTCAAATATTCTGATCTCTGATTCTGTTTTCGATAATAACCAGGCGCTAAGCGCATCAACAAGCAACGGCAATGGCGGGGCGCTGGATATCACCAGTAACGTTAATAATGATAATTTTACCGGTGCCGCGGTATTGAATAATGTGGCATTCACCAATAATCAGGCGGAGGGAAAAGGCGGTGCAATCTACACCGACAGTGAAAGCTCCCCTTATCTGGTCACGCTGTCCGTGGATAAAAACTACACCGATAACGACGGCGTGGTGGTTTATGAAGGCAACCAGGCATTCGGCTATGGCGATACGGCTTCTGCCGCGGCAGGCGGCTTCATGTATGTCGGGCACAGCGTAGTGACGATGGATGTGGCCGAGGGAAAAACCATGGTGATTGGGGATGTGTCCAATCCCGGGGCGGTGGATTCGATAGCCGGTACAGGGGTGATTGTGAAGATTGGCCAAGGGGACGTGGTCTTCAACGCGGATAACAACAGCTTCACCGGTTTACTGAGCGTGTCTGACGGTACGCTGACTCTGAACCGTGACAACTCTTTGATGAATGTCGGTGAGACAGCTTGTGAAAGCGACCCGCTCAACTGTACCGGATTAGTGGTCGGGAATGCGACCGATGATCAGGTAAACGGCGTCCTGAATATAGGCAGTACAGAGCAGACGTTTGTGAACCCCTTTATCGGTTATCAGAATGGGACGCTGAATATTGATGCGGGCGGCAACGTTACTGTCAATGACGGTCATTTTACCGGGACAATTCAGGGCGAGGGTGATTTCACGGTTGCATCCGGTGGCGATTACTCGCTGATCGGTGCGGATTCTCTGGCGCTGACGGGTGACATTATTGTTGACGATCATGCGGTGTTAAGTATTTCAGCAAATTCCAGTGATATCACAGGCCTGACCCAGGATCCGCAGTCCGTGGTGCTCAATGGCGGTGTGCTTGATTTGTCCGATATGCCCGGTGCTTCGCCTGACAGTGCGGGATCGCTGCTCGCCATATCCGGGACGGGTGGCACCGTGATTGGCAATGCTGACGTGGTGAATTTGACCGGCGGTAGCGATCTGCATATCGGTGGGGATGAGGGGAGCGCTCAACAGAACGGGGTGTATGTGGTGGTGAATGCGGGCGAGGGCAGTGTCGCGCTGGCGAATGACAACCTCTATCTGGGGGACACGCAAATCGCCTCGGGCACGTTGCTGGTGAGCGATAACTCGCAGCTAGGGGATACCAGCTATAACCGATCAGTTATTTTTACCGACCCACAGCAGAGCAGCGTGCTGCACGTGACAGACGATGTGAATACCTGGAGCGATGAAAGTGGCCATGCCAGAGACCTCGAAATGCGTGCAGATGGCGAGTTTGAGGTTGATGATGGCGTGACGACACAGTGGGGAGCGCTCAATGCCGACTCAACGGGAAACATGGGCGATGTGGATGCGACCTTCAGCAAAACAGGTAATGGCACTCTGGCGCTAACGGCCAGCGGTTCGACACATTCCGCCGTACGGGTAGAGCAGGGCACGTTACTGGGCAGTACGGCAAATATTTTCCCTTTCGCTTCCTCGTTATGGGTTGGCGAAGAGGGCACGTTTATCACCGGGGAAGATCAGCATATTCAGTCGATTGATACGACTTCACAGGGCAACATTGAGATCAGTGACGAGAGTTCTCTCTTTCTGACGAATCAGGACACATCGCAGTCTCTGGATGCGTCGTTGTTTAACGGGGACGGCACACTGGTCAATCAGACTTCAGGGCTGACGCTCACCGGCACGTTGAACACGAACTTCACTGCTGAAGATGAGACCGAACTCGCCGGGGTGACCATCAATGGTAACGTCACTAACACTGTCGGAACCCTGAGCCTGAGTAACGGCTATGCGGGCGATACGCTGACGGTTAACGGTGATTACACCGGCGGTGGCGTAGTGAAGCTGGACAGTGTGCTTGGTGGTGATGATTCCGCCAGCGACCAACTGGTACTCAATGGCAACACCAGCGGAACGACGACAATGGAAGTCACACCTGTCGGTGGTATTGGCGAGCCAACCCAAACAGGGATTCAGGTGGTTGATTTTGTTGCCGACCCGTCGCAATACCACAACGATGCTCAGTTCACGCTGGCAGGGGACGGTTACGTCAACATGGGGGCGTACGACTATACGCTGGTGAAAGATAACCAGGACTGGTATTTGCGCTCGCAGGTGGCAGATGTGCCAGATGTCGATCCGACTCCGGATGTGACGCCGACGCCAGATACTCCAGATACGCCGGATGTGCCTTCGCCCCCCGATTTCACACCGGTGCTTAACCCCATGCTGGGCGGTTATTTTAATAACCTCCACAGTGCCAACAACGCCTTTGTGATGCGCGATAGCGACCATGCGGGTGGGCAGAACCAAAAGCTGCACTTGCGTGTAGAGGGCAGTCGCAGTGAGTCAACCTACGAGGATCAGCTCGATCAGCATGAAGACGTTTCCGTGGTGCAGCTCAGCACCGTGCTGCTCGAATCCACCCAGGGAGAGCACCAATGGTCTTTGGGCGCGGTGGCGGGGTACAGTAACAACAGCGGCGACAGCCACTCTCAACTGACCGGACGCAAGGCCGATAATGACAACCAGGGCTACAGCGTGGGGCTTACGGCAAGCTGGTATCAGCGCGATCAGGGCAAGACGGGCGCTTATGTCGACAGCTGGGCGCAGTATGTCTGGTTTGATAACCACGTGAGCGAACAAAACAGCGCAGAGGAGCAATACCATTCATCGGGGGTAGTGGCTTCGGTCGAAACGGGCTACAGCTGGCAAATCAATGACAAAGCTGACTGGGTCTGGAGCGTCCAGCCGCAGGCGCAAATTATTTATCAGGGTGTCTCTCAGAACGCCTTCAGAGCAACCAACGGCAGCGAGGTTAAACAGAGCGGAGATCACAATATTCAAAGCCGTCTGGGGCTGCATAATGAATGGGCCAAAAAAATCGGCAAATCAGGTGAAATCACGCCTTACGTCGATGTGAACTACATCCATAACAGTGATGACGCTGGGTTAAACATTGACGACGTTAACTTTACCGACGGAACGGCGAAGGATGCTGCCGAGGTCAGTGTGGGTCTCAAAGGCAAAATCACACCCAATGTCAGCGTTTGGGGCAAGTTCACCCAACAGTATGGAACGTCTGATTATTCGCAACGGGCAGGCAGTGTGGGCGTCAGTGTACGCTGGTAAAACAAAGCCCTTGCACCAGGGCAAGGGCAACCTGCGTTACAGCGGGCTAGAGGTATGGAGCATGTAATTGACATCCACCCCAGGCGCAAGCTTGAAATGATTAGTCAGCGGGTTGTAATGCAGCCCGGTCATATGACGTTCCTGCAGGGTAGTCTGGTCAACCCAGCCCAGCAGTTCAGCCGGCTTGATAAATTTCTTCACGTCGTGCGTGCCCTTGGGCACCATTTTCAGAACATACTCGGCACCGACGACCGCCATCAACCAGGCTTTGCCGTTGCGGTTGATGGTGGAAAAGAACACCTGACCGCCGGGTTTGACCAGTTTTGCGCAAGCCTGAACCACGGATTGCGGGTCGGGAACGTGCTCCAGCATTTCCATACAGGTGACGACGTCATACTGCTGAGCGTGTTTTGCCGCATGATCTTCGACAGTTTCCTGGACGTATTCCACCTGAATGCCGGTTTCCAGCGCATGTAATCGCGCAACCTGAAGCGGCTCAAAGCCCATATCCAGCCCGGTCACCTTCGCGCCTTCACGGGCCATGCTTTCCGCAAGTATCCCGCCACCGCAGCCAACATCCAGCACTTTCTTGCCGAACAGACCGTCTGAGCGAGTGGCGATGTAGCCAAGGCGCAGCGGGTTAATACGGTGCAGCGGTTTAAATTCCCCTTCCAGGTCCCACCAGCGTGAGGCGACAGCTTCAAATTTCGCGATTTCGTCGTGATCGACGTTAGCCACCGGCGGTTTTTCGGCATTCATGGGCGCATTGACTCCTTTTTTCATCAGGCCAAAGAGTATATCAGCACCCCGGCGCGAATAAAGCGTTGTGCAGGTGCTATTGGTTTACCTCAATCCGGTCTGCTGTGTTATAATTTGCGACCTTTGAATCCGGGAAACATGTAGAGGGATAGCGGTTAGATGAGCGACCTTGCGAGAGAAATTACACCGGTCAACATTGAGGAAGAGTTAAAGAACTCTTATCTGGATTATGCGATGTCGGTGATTGTTGGCCGTGCGCTTCCAGATGTCCGAGATGGCCTGAAACCGGTACACCGTCGCGTACTATACGCCATGAACGTACTGGGCAATGACTGGAATAAAGCCTATAAAAAATCTGCCCGTGTCGTGGGTGACGTCATCGGTAAATATCACCCGCATGGTGATATCGCCGTTTATGACACTATCGTACGTATGGCGCAGCCGTTCTCGCTGCGCTACATGCTGGTTGATGGTCAGGGTAACTTCGGCTCCGTAGACGGCGACTCCGCCGCAGCGATGCGTTATACGGAAATCCGTATGGCGAAAATTGCCCACGAGCTGATTGCTGACCTGGACAAGGAAACCGTCGATTTCGTCGATAACTATGACGGCACGGAAAAAATTCCGGACGTCATGCCAACCAAAGTGCCTAACCTGCTGGTGAACGGCGCTTCCGGTATTGCCGTCGGGATGGCGACCAACATTCCGCCACACAACCTGACGGAAGTGATCAACGGCTGTCTCGCCTATATCGAAAATGAAGACATTACCGTTGAAGGGCTGATGGAGCACATTCCAGGGCCAGACTTCCCGACCGCTGCCATCATCAATGGCCGTCGTGGCATTGAAGAAGCGTACCGTACCGGTCGTGGCAAAATTTATATTCGTGCCCGTGCGGAAGTGGAAGCTGACGCGAAAACCGGCCGCGAAACCATCATCGTGCATGAAATTCCGTATCAGGTGAACAAAGCGCGCCTGATTGAGAAAATTGCCGAGCTGGTGAAAGACAAACGCGTGGAAGGTATCAGCGCGCTGCGTGATGAGTCCGATAAAGACGGCATGCGCATCGTGATTGAAATCAAACGTGATGCGGTGGGCGAAGTTGTCCTGAACAACTTGTATTCCCAGACTCAGCTTCAGGTTTCCTTCGGTATCAACATGGTTGCTCTGCACCATGGCCAGCCGAAGATCATGAACCTTAAAGATATTCTGAGCGCATTCGTTCGTCACCGTCGTGAAGTGGTGACTCGCCGTACCATCTTCGAACTGCGTAAAGCCCGCGATCGCGCGCACATCCTCGAAGCACTGGCTGTTGCACTGGCTAACATCGATCCGATCATTGAACTGATTCGTCAGGCACCGACTCCGGCTGAAGCGAAAGCTGGCCTGATCGCACGTCCGTGGGCACTGGGCAACGTTGCGGCGATGCTGGAACGTGCGGGCGATAACGCTGCGCGTCCTGAGTGGCTTGAACCAGAATTCGGTGTGCGTGACGGTCAGTACTATCTGACTGAACAGCAGGCTCAGGCGATTCTGGACTTGCGTCTGCAGAAACTGACCGGTCTTGAGCATGAAAAACTGCTCGACGAATACAAAGAGCTGCTGGAACAGATTGCTGAACTGCTGCACATCCTGGGTAGTGCAGACCGTCTGATGGAAGTGATCCGTGAAGAGTTGGAGCTGGTTCGTGAACAGTTCGGCGATGAGCGTCGCACCGAAATCACGGCCAACACGGCAGACATCAACATCGAAGACCTGATCAATCAGGAAGACGTTGTTGTGACCTTGTCTCACCAGGGTTACGTGAAGTATCAGCCGCTGACCGATTACGAAGCTCAGCGCCGTGGCGGTAAAGGCAAATCTGCCGCGCGTATCAAAGAAGAAGACTTTATTGACCGTCTGCTGGTCGCCAACACCCACGACACGATCCTGCTGTTCTCCAGCCGTGGTCGTTTGTACTGGATGAAGGTTTATCAGCTGCCAGAAGCGAGCCGTGGCGCGCGTGGCCGTCCAATCGTTAACCTGCTGCCGCTGGAAGCGAACGAACGTATCACCGCGATCCTGCCGGTTCGTGAATACGAAGAAGGCGTTAACGTCTTCATGGCCACCGCCAGCGGTACCGTGAAGAAAACCGCACTGACCGAATTCAGCCGTCCACGTTCTGCCGGGATCATCGCGGTGAACCTGAACGAAGGCGATGAGTTGATCGGCGTTGATCTGACCAACGGTAACGATGAAGCGATGCTGTTCTCTGCGGCCGGTAAAGTGGTGCGCTTTAAAGAGAACGCAGTACGTGCCATGGGTCGTACTGCGACCGGTGTTCGCGGCATCAAGCTTGCCGGTGAAGACAAAGTTGTGTCGCTGATTATCCCACGCGGTGAAGGCGCGGTACTGACCGTGACCCAGAACGGCTACGGTAAGCGTACGGCTGAAACGGAATATCCAACCAAATCACGTGGTACCCAGGGCGTTATCTCGATCAAAGTGACCGAGCGTAATGGTTCTGTGGTTGGCGCGGTACAGGTTGAAGATACCGATCAGATCATGATGATCACCGATGCCGGTACGCTGGTACGTACTCGCGTGTCGGAAGTCAGCGTGGTGGGCCGTAATACTCAGGGCGTTATCCTCATCCGTACAGCGGAAGATGAAAACGTGGTGGGTCTGCAGCGTGTTGCCGAGCCGGTAGACGACGAAGAACTCGACGCTATCGATGGCAGCGTGGCGGAAGGTGATGATGAAATCGCACCAGAAACCGATACCGACGCCGAAGATGACGTAGCGGATGATGAAGACGAGTAATCGTCTGAAATAACCGCGAAAGGGCCAGCGAAAGCTGGCCCTTTTTCTTTGAACGTTGCGGGTAGGGTGATTTACAGCTACCTTAATCGCATCTTTTTGTACGCACACGGCTAAACGTTGAAATACCTCGTCTCCTTCCGCACAACTCTAAAAGTTTCCCGCTATCTGTTTCGGGCACTGGCTCTGCTGCTCTGGCTGTTGATTGCGTTCGTCTCTGTCTTCTACATCGTAAACGCTTTGCACAGCAAAGAGGCCGAAATTCGCCAGGAGTTTAACCTCAGTTACGATCAGGCCCAGCGTTACATTCAGCGTACGTCTGATGTCATGAAGGAGCTGAAATACATTGCGGAAAACCGGCTGAGTGCGGAAAACGGTGTGCTCTCTTCGCGTGCCGCAGCGGACAGCACTGAAGTCCCGGAGTTTGAGCCCCTGTTTCAGGATTCCGACTGCGGCGCGATGAGCAACACCTGGCGAGGCTCTCTGGAGTCGCTGGCATGGTTTATGCGCTACTGGCGTGATAATTTTTCTGCCGCTTACGATCTCAACCGCGTGTTCCTGATTGGCAGCGATAACCTGTGCATGGCCAACTTTGGCCTGCGTGAAATGCCGATGGAGCGCGATCAGGCGCTGAAAATGTTGCATGAGCGTATCGTTAAATATCGTAATGCGCCGCAGGAGGAACGTGGTAACAACCTGTTCTGGATTAGCCAGGGGCCACGTCCTGGTGTGGGGTATTTCTATGCGCTGACGCCTGTGTATCTGGCTAACCGTTTGCAGGCGCTGCTTGGTGTTGAGCAGACTATCCGCATGGAAAACTTCTTCACCCCCGGCAGCATGCCGATGGGCGTGAACATTCTGGACGAAAACGGCCAGTCGTTAATTGCGCTGACGGGCGGTGAAAATAAGCTGAAAATCGATCCGCACTGGATGCAGGAGCGGGCGTGGTTCGGCTATACCTCCGGTTTCCGCGAGCTGGTGCTGAAGAAGAGCCTGCCGCCATCTTCGCTGAGCATTGTCTATTCCGTACCGGTTGATTTGGTGCTTGAACGAATAAGAATGCTGATTCTCAACGCCGTGTTGCTCAACATCCTCACGGGCTTTGCGTTGTTTACCATGGCGCGAATGTATGAGCGGCGCATTTTCCTGCCTGCTGAAGCCGATGCACAGCGGCTGGAAGAGCATGAGCAGTTCAACCGTAAAATCGTCGCTTCCGCACCCGTTGGGATTTGTATTTTGCGTACTCAGGATGGCACTAACATTTTGAGTAACGAGCTGGCGCATAACTATCTCAACATGCTGACTCACGAAGACCGGCAACGGCTGACGCAAATTATCTGCGGTCAGCAGGTTAACTTTGTCGACGTGCTGACCAGCAACAACACCAACCTGCAAATCAGTTTCGTGCATTCCCGCTATCGTAACGAAAACGTGGCGATATGCGTGCTGGTGGACGTCAGTTCACGCGTGAAAATGGAAGAGTCTCTGCAGGAAATGGCGCAGGCCGCAGAGCAGGCCAGCCAGTCGAAATCGATGTTCCTTGCCACTGTCAGCCATGAATTGCGTACCCCGTTGTACGGCATTATCGGCAACCTGGATTTATTGCAGACCAAAGAGCTGCCGAAAGGGGTCGACAGACTGGTGACGGCGATGAATAACTCTTCTGGCCTGTTATTGAAGATCATCAGCGATATTCTCGACTTCTCAAAAATTGAGTCTGAGCAGTTGAAAATCGAGCCGCGCGAGTTTTCTCCGCGCGAGGTGATGAGCCACATCACCGCCAACTATTTACCGCTGGTGGTGCGGAAACAGTTAGGGCTTTACTGCTTCGTCGAGCCAGACGTGCCACAGCAGTTGATGGGCGACCCAATGCGTTTGCAGCAGGTGATTTCTAACCTGTTGAGCAATGCGATTAAATTTACCGATATCGGCTGCATTATTCTGCACCTGCAACGTAATGGTGATTACCTGAGTATCAGCGTGCGCGATACTGGCGTGGGTATTCCGGCCAAAGAAGTGGTACGCCTGTTTGATCCGTTCTTCCAGGTTGGAACGGGGGTGCAGCGTAATTTCCAGGGCACCGGATTAGGGCTGGCAATCTGCGAGAAGCTGATCAGCATGATGGACGGTGATATTTCCGTGGACACCGAGCCGGGTATGGGCAGCCAGTTCACTATTCGTATTCCCCTGTACGGCGTGCAGAATACGACCCCTGCGGCGATTGAAGGGCTGGCGGGCAAACGCTGTTGGCTTGCCGTTCGTAATGCTTCGCTGGCACAGTTTGTTGAGTCCTTGCTAACACGTCACGGCGTTGAAGTGTTGCGCTACGAAGGGCAGACGCCACAAAGCGACGATATGCTGATTTCTGACGATGAGCTGGTCCAGCCGTGGGCCGGGCGCGCGGCCATCATCTTCTGCCGTCGTCATATCGGCATTCCGCTCGAACGCGCGGCAGGGGAGTGGATCCACAGCGTGGCTTCTCCGCATGAGTTGCTGGCCCTGCTGGGCAGAATTTACCGCATTGAAGTGGAAAATGCGCACAGCAATGGAGCGCTACCCTCCGCCGAAAATATTCCTGATGCCAACGATGACATGATGATCCTCGTGGTGGACGATCATCCGATTAACCGACGCCTGTTGGCCGATCAGCTCGGATCGCTGGGGTATCAGTGTAAAACCGCCGTCGACGGTGTGGATGCCCTGAATGTGCTCAGTAAGAACCACATTGATATTGTGCTGAGTGACGTGAACATGCCAAATATGGATGGTTATCGCCTGACGCAGCGTATCCGCCAGTTAGGGCTGACGCTACCGGTGGTTGGCGTAACCGCCAATGCGCTGGCGGAAGAGAAACAACGCTGTCTGGAGTCAGGCATGGACAGCTGCTTGTCCAAGCCGGTGACGCTCGATGTGTTGAAACAAACGCTGGCGGTGTACGCAGCACGCGTCAGAAAAAGCCGGGAGTCATAAGACCGATATCGCCCGGTGGCGGTTTCGCCTTACCGGGCATTCTTCACCGGACATTAACGAGATCCCACCCATAAAAAAACCCCGGCGAGCCGGGGTTTTGTGTATTTAGCGTGAGCTAATGAATCAGTCTTTATCTGCCGGACTCAGGGTCACGGAAGAGAGATAGTTCAGCAGGGCGATATCGTTTTCCACGCCGAGTTTCATCATCGCCGATTTCTTCTGGCTACTGATGGTTTTAATGCTGCGGTTCAGCTTCTTGGCGATTTCGGTAACCAGGAAACCTTCTGCGAACAGACGCAGCACTTCGCTCTCTTTCGGGGACAGACGTTTGTCGCCGTAGCCACCCGCGCTGATTTTTTCCAGCAGGCGAGAGACGCTTTCCGGGGTGAATTTTTTGCCTTTCTGCAGCGCAGCCAGCGCTTTAGGCAGATCGGTTGGTGCGCCTTGTTTCAGGACGATCCCTTCGATATCCAGATCCAATACCGCACTCAGGATAGCCGGGTTGTTATTCATGGTCAGGACGATAATCGACAGACCCGGGAAATGGCGTTTGATGTACTTAATCAGCGTAATGCCATCACCGTACTTGTCTCCAGGCATGGAGAGGTCGGTAATCAGCACATGGGCGTCCAGTTTTGGCAGATTATTGATCAGTGCAGTGGAGTCTTCAAATTCGCCGACGACATTCACCCACTCGATTTGCTCAAGTGATTTGCGAATACCGAACAGTACAATCGGATGATCATCGGCAATAATAACGTTCATATTGTTCATGTATTAGGCTACCTTGCTACATCAAGCTTTTGACGTAGGCGTCAATGTCGCTGATATATTTCTCTGTGCCGGGGGCATCTTTCTCACGAATGAGATGCTCCAGCGTTTCACATAACTGCTTGCCGGGTACCAGATTGAGCATGGCAAACACCCCTTTCAGGCGGTGAGCCGTCTGTGCCAGCGCAGCAAAATCGTTTGTCGCTGATTCAGTATACAACCTCTTAACATCATCCGGTACCGTGTCTACAAACAGCGCATAATAACCGCTGGCATGGAGCTCAGCGTTCTCATTTACGCCAGCTGGCGTTCCCAGTAATTCTCCCTGTGCAAGCTGCTCTTCTATCAGTTGGAGTACCGCTTCCTGCATGGCATTACTGATATTAAAGTTTACCCGCAGTTGTCCTGGGCCAATCTTACGAATACCAGCCTCATCATCGCTTAAAAGCAAGCCAGGCGCAGTAAGATTAGACGGATTATCTGTCAAAAACAGATCATATTCTTGACTCGTCAGCCTTTCATCCGGGGAAATACAGCTCGCGCCCCAGTTTTCAAGCTGTCGAATAACGATACTGCGGATTTCGTTCGAGGTGATATCGACCATCGCGATAACCTCGTCCAGCAGTTTCTCTTCGGCTTCCGCTTCTTCTTCGCGAGGCGCCATCTTCACGTGCAGTGAATAGCGCGTACCCAGTGATTCCCGCGCTTTGATGTTCAAATGCCCGCCAAGTTTACGTGCCAGCTGATCACAAAGCCAGAAGGTAAGGGCATTGGCCTTGCCAAAGCCGTCTTCCTGCGTCTCATTCAGGAACGGGAAATGCAGGTTATCGATTTCACTGTTGCTGACGCCGTTGCCTGTATCCAGAATTCGGAAAGTCAGGCGCTCTTCTGCGGATTCATCTTCACCCACTTCCAGGGTGATTTTACCGATTTGCGTGGTGGTGACGGAATACTGAATCAGCAGCAGCAGGATGCGCTTCAGGGCATCGCGATCGCCGTGGCGTTGCTCGCTGGCGGCTAACTGATTGTTAATGAGCAGCTGCAAGCCTTTGCGCTTAATGGCGGGTAAAACCTCAGGCACCACTTCATCAATTAAATCCTGAAGGGAGAACAACACTGAGCTGCCTTTCCAGCCGTCACCTTCCAGCATATTGGCTAGCTGTATTTCATCCACCAGCCGCACCAGTGTATCGGCATGTTGAGCCAGCTTCTGATGTTGCTCACCGTCGACAGCGCCAGCTTCTTCGGCCAGGGATTTCGCCGGTTGCTTCAGGGCCTCGCCAATGTTTTGCATGAACGCCATGCGCCCTTGCTGGTTTTTCTCGTACAGACGCTGCGCCTGCTTGAGCTTTTTGTTCACCAGTACTTCTTTATCCTGATCGCGAATAATGAAGATTTGCGTACGCGGAGCCACCTGGCTGCGGAACTGGCGAATCTCATACAGTTCGTTGTTGATGGTGGCCTGAATCACACCCTGATGCTGATCCGCCATGCTGGTAATGTTTTGCAGGTTCAGGTGTGGCAGCAGATGGTCGGCAATTTTATTGCTGATAAGCGTTCGGTTCGATTCCTGATCGTGAACCAGCAAACCCAGCGGAAGAACGGAAACAATCTCTTCATTAATCGCTTTCAGCGCTCGTAGCTCGTTGTTCGCGGCCGAAGGTACGCCAGTGTCTGCCTGGCGACGGCCAGAATAATGACGAAACGTGTTATAGCCAAACAGCGCCAGTGCCAGCAGGCCGATATTGAGCAGCAGCGGCAGCAGGATGTTTTGCAGTGTGTCCATCATCAGCGTGGCGAACGGCACCTGCCAGACGAGGCGCATCCCCGTCGAGTTAAGCGACGAAGCGATTTCAATACGCGAGCTATTAAAGTTAATGCTGACGCTGTCCGCAGCTTCTTTATCCTGGTTGCGCAGATTGCTTTGCGACGGATCTGGCTCCAGGCGGAAGCTGTCCAGCGCCATGCCCGGCGGGATCAAATCATTAATAGGCAGATCAAACGCCACCACGGTCGCCAGATGACCTGGCTGGTTGAAGGTGGTGCGCAGAGTGAAATAGTGGCCATTTTGCCAGGCAAGCCGACGCAGAGAAGAGAACGTTTCGCGTTCATCGAGCGTATTGGCCTGCTGAAGCATTTCTGCCCGGCGGGAATCGACAATGCTGCCAACAGAAGATTCTTTGAAGCCTGCTGAGAGATCTTTCAACGGCAAGGTAGAAATCAGGATCAGACTGTTATCCTGGCCATTGAGGTAATACATCGACCACGGCACGGTTTCGGCACCCCAAAGCGTATCCAGATAGGTCGACATCTTTTGCGTCATGTCGAGGGTGGAGCCATCGTGGGAGCCAAAGATCAGCGCTTCGGTTTTACGGCGTGGTTTTTCGAGGTAATAAACATCCTGCTTCAGGCGAGTTTCCTGCAGGCCTTCTTCACCCGGCGTGGAGGTCGCAGAGGCGGCGATGTTGTCATAGATTTGCCACGTCGCGTAGCGCCAGGTATCGACGCGCTTATGAATCGCATGAGTCATGTCGACGACCTGATAACTTTTATCCTTAAGCCACGCATTCACCGCGCTCTGGATCATCACCCCCATCGTCACCAGCAGGACAATGATCAGCAGCAGAAAGAAACGGGTGATGCTCCCGGGGATAAGGGAGAATTTGTTAGGGAAAGTCGTGTCGGAATGACTCATTAGTGTGTGTAATCCATGATGACTGCACCAGAAGAGCGCGAAAACGTTACTTGCTGCCTTGCCCGAAATGGCTCTCTGCTAAGGCAAGTCCAGCAGGCAGTATAAAGCCTAATACGCCAATTTCCACATTCTGCCGCCTGTTGCTGGCTTTCTGAGCAACCTCCACAGTGTGCAGGGTAAAGATGTACATCGTTACATTTTCTGTACAAATATTTACGATGAGCGCTGGGGAAATAGCACTAATTAACAAGAGATTATTTAACTGCTAGTACTAAAGGCAAATTTTGCCAGCGAGGATGATTACTTAATAGTCATTATAATTTCATGGCGGTAGCACATAACTATTAAGTTTACGTAAAGAAGGGTAAAAAAAAACCGGATGCGATGCACCCGGTAGAAATTTGAGTAAACAGACATTCAGAACTGAATGACGGTAATAAATAAAGTTAATGATGATAGCGTCGATTATTTTAGAGATCGCTGAGCATTTTGTTTTGTCATTCAGTGCTATACCGGATCATGCTTTTAGTGTGTTGATTTTAATGATTTTTTCATATTTTTTGATTATTGGTGCGATATTTTTTAGCTTTTCGTGGCATCTAAAAGTTCCCTCTGATTTACATACTGAAACACCTAATGGGTAGTTTGAAACACCTTAAAAGTTCTCGTATCATTTTCTTGTTGGATATTTCTGCATTTTGCAGCACAATGGGTTTGCCGACTGATTAGAGGGTTAATCAGTAAGCAGTGGCGATAAAAAAGGCATATAACAGAGGGTTAATAACATGAAAGTTAAAGTACTGTCCCTCCTGGTACCAGCACTGCTGGTAGCAGGCGCAGCAAATGCGGCTGAAATTTATAACAAAGACGGCAACAAATTAGATCTGTACGGTAAAGTTGATGGTCTGCACTATTTCTCCAGCGACGATGGCGCTGATGGCGACCAGTCCTACATCCGTCTGGGCTTCAAAGGCGAAACTCAGATCAACGACCAACTGACCGGTTACGGCCAGTGGGAATACAACGTTCAGGCGAACAACGCTGAAGGCGCTGATGGTAACCAGTCCTGGACTCGTCTGGCATTCGCTGGTCTGAAATTTGGTGATGCAGGTTCCTTCGACTACGGTCGTAACTACGGCGTACTGTACGACGTAGAAGGCTGGACCGATATGCTGCCAGAGTTTGGTGGCGATACTTACACCAAGTCTGACAACTACATGACTGGCCGTACCAACGGTGTTGCGACTTACCGTAACAGCGATTTCTTCGGTCTGGTTGATGGCCTGAACTTTGCTCTGCAGTATCAGGGCAAAAACGAGAACCCAGGTTCCGGCGAAGGCACCAACAACGGTGATCGTAACTTCCGTAACGCGAACGGCGACGGCTTCGGTATCTCCTCTACCTACGACATCGGCGAAGGCTTCAGCGTAGGTGCGGCGTACGCCAACTCTAACCGTACCAACGACCAGAAAAACGCTCATCTGGGCAACCAGCAGTACACTGCCGGTGACAAAGCTGAAGCGTGGACTGCAGGTGCTAAGTATGACGCAAACAACGTTTACGTTGCTGCGATGTACGCTGAAACCCGCAACATGACTCCATACGGTTCTACCAGCACTGACAATGGTATGAACGGTGGCGGTATTGCAGACAAAACTCAGAACTTCGAAATCACTGCTCAGTACCAGTTCGACTTCGGTCTGCGTCCAGCGGTTTCTTACCTGCAGTCTAAAGGTAAAGGCCTGAACACCATTAATGGTAGCGACGACAAAGACCTCGTTAAATATGTTGATGTTGGCGCGACCTACTACTTCAACAAAAACATGTCCACCTATGTTGATTACAAAATCAACCTGCTGGACGGTAACGACAGCTTCTACAAAAACAACGGTATCGGCACCGACAACATCGTTGCTACCGGTCTGGTTTACCAGTTCTAATCGACTGTTAATCAGCAAAAAGGGTCCTTCGGGACCCTTTTTTTTATTCTTTGTTTACCCTCCCTGGTGTACCCTTGCGCGCAAACAAGAGGGACTTCGTATGGCTATCACTTTTTTTCGCACGGCACTGATTGCCGTCACATTCATTATTGCGGGTTGCGATAACGGCACGCCAGTGTCGACGACGGAGAAGGCGCCCGCCACCGTGCTGGAAGGGAAGACAATGGGCACCTTCTGGCGAGCCAGCGTGATTAATCTCGACGATGCGCATGTTGAAGCGCTGCGCCAAAAGATTCAGGCCCAACTGGATGGCGACGATCAGCTGCTCTCCACCTGGAAAAACGACTCCGCATTGATGCGTTTTAATCATTCCCGCAGCATGACACCCTGGCCGGTCAGTGAAGCCATGGCGGATATCGTCACCGAGTCGCTGCGAATTGGGGCCAAAACGCAAGGTGCCATGGATATCACCGTGGGCCCGTTGGTCAATCTCTGGGGCTTTGGACCGGACAAGCAGCCGGTGAAAACGCCAACTCAAGAACAAATCGACGCGGCAAAAGCGCGTACCGGGTTGAAACATCTCTCCGTCATTAACCAATCTGGCAGCCAGTATCTGCAAAAGGATCTTCCTGATCTGTATGTCGATCTCTCCACGGTGGGCGAAGGCTACGCAGCAGATCATCTTGCTCGTCTGATGGAGCAGGAAGGGATTTCTCGCTACTTAGTTTCTGTCGGCGGGGCGCTGGTCAGCCGTGGCATGAATGCCGAAGGTCAACCATGGCGAGTCGCGATCCAAAAGCCGACCGATAAAGAAAACGCGGTGCAGGCGATTGTGGATATTAACGGGCATGGGATCAGCACTTCCGGCAGCTATCGCAATTATTACGAGCTGGACGGCAAGCGTATTTCTCACGTGATTGACCCGCAAACGGGCACGCCTATCCAGCATAAAATGGTCTCGGTCACGGTCATTTCCCCTACGGCGCTTGAGGCGGATGGTTGGGATACCGGATTAATGGTGCTCGGCCCGGAAAGAGCCAAAGAAGTGGTGCGCGAACAAGGGCTGGCGGTCTATATGATCGTCAAAGAGGGCGACGGCTTCAAAACCTGGATGTCCCCGCAGTTCGAAACCTTCCTGGTGAATGGCAAAAATTAAAAAGCAAGAATGGCGGTTTTTTTCTCTGCCGCCTGCGCCAGACTCAGGCTACCCTTGTAAGGAGCCGGAGTATTTATGAAACGTAATGCCACCCCTAATGACGAGATCCGCTGGCAGTCCGTGCTGGAAAGAGATCCCAATGCCGATGGTCACTTCGTGTTTGCGGTGCTGACCACCGGCATTTATTGTCGCCCATCCTGCCGGGCGCGGCATGCGCTGCGCCAGAATGTTCAATTCTTCAGTGATGCCAGCGCTGCGCAGGAAGCAGGCTTTCGCCCCTGCAAACGCTGTCAGCCAGACAAAGCCGACCCACATCAGCAGCGCATTGAAAAAGTGGCGCAGGCCTGTCGTTTGCTGGAACAAGAAACCACGCTGACGCTGGATGAACTGGCACGTGAAGTCGCTGTCAGCGCTTTTCATTTCCATCGCATGTTCAAATCCGTCACAGGCATGACGCCTCGCGCATGGCAACAGGCCTGGCGTGCGAAGAAACTGCGCGAATCACTGAAAGTCAGTGAAACCGTTACCGATGCGGTGATGGCTGCAGGATTCCCCACCAGCAGTAGCTTTTATCGCCAGGCAGACAGCACGCTTGGTATGACGCCGCGCCAGTATCGTGAGGGCGGCAACGCGCTCAGCGTGCGCTACACGCTGCAATCCTGCCAGCTAGGACGTTGTCTGGTGGCTGAAAGCGATCGAGGCATTTGTGCCGTGTTGCCTGGTGACAGCGACGAAACCCTGATCGCCGAACTGGAACAGATGTTCCCGCATGCCCAAAGAGAAGAAGCTGACCAGACGTTTCGCCAGCGCGTAGCAACGGTGATCGCGCTACTGGATGGTCAACATTTGTCGGTCGATCTTCCTCTGGATATTCGCGGCACAGCTTTTCAACAGCAAGTCTGGCAAGCGCTCAGAGCGATTCCCGTTGGCGAAACGCGTAGCTACCAGCAAGTGGCTCAAAGTATCGGGAAACCGAACGCGGTTCGTGCGGTCGCTAATGCTTGTGGCGCAAACCGACTGGCGTTGCTTATTCCGTGCCATCGGGTCGTTCGTCAGAGCGGGGCACTGTCGGGGTATCGTTGGGGCGAAGCGCGCAAAGCAGAGCTTCTGCGTCGTGAAAAAGAGCAGGGCCGTTAACCATGCTGGATTTATTTGCCGATACGCCTCCCTGGCAGGAACCCTTAGCGCCTGGTGCCGTGATTTTGCGTCGCCGGGCGCTGGCCTGTGTCGCGGAATTGATGGAGGGAATAGAAGAGGTGGCAGCACGCTCACCGTTTCGGCAAATGGTCACTCCCGGGGGCTTCACCATGTCGGTGGCGATGACCAACTGTGGCGACGTGGGCTGGACAACGGACATACATGGGTATCTGTATGCGCCAGTTGATCCCCAAACTCGCCAGCACTGGCCAGCGATGCCTTCGGCGTTCAGAACGCTGGCGCTCGACTGTGCGCGGGAAGCGGGCTATCCCGATTTCCAGCCTGATGCCTGTCTTATCAATCGTTACGCGCTTGGCGCAAAGCTCTCACTGCATCAGGATAAAGATGAAAAAGAGCTGAGAGCGCCGATTGTTTCTGTGTCGCTGGGATTGCCGGCGGTATTTCAGTTTGGCGGGTTAAAACGTAACGATCCGCTGATGCGCGTGCTGCTGGAACATGGTGATGTGGTGGTCTGGGGCGGGGCGTCGCGCCTGTTTTATCACGGGATCCAGCCGCTTAAAGATGGGCATCATCCCGCTACCGGCAACCTGCGTTACAACCTCACTTTCCGCCATACCTGAAACAGCAATAAAAATAAGAATTATTCTTGATGTAGCGCGAGAGCCGTTTAAACTGCTGGCTGTTTTTGCTTGTCCGGGATTTTTCTATGCAGCTTCTTCTTCTGGTCTGGCGTCAGTATCGCTGGCCGTTTATTGCCGTCATGCTGTTAAGCCTGCTTAGCGCGGCGCTGGGTATCGGCCTGATTGCCTTCATCAATGTGCGCCTGATTGAAAGTGTCGATGCCTCAATCGTGGTTCTGCCGGAATTCCTCGGGCTGTTGCTGCTGCTGATGGCGGTCACGCTTGGCTCGCAGTTGGCCTTAACCGTGCTGGGCCACCATTTTGTGTATCGCCTGCGCAGTGAATTCATCAAACGTATTCTCGATACGCAAATCGAACGTGTGGAAAAACTGGGCAGCGCGGCGTTACTGGCCGGGCTAACCAGCGACGTGCGAAACATCACCATTGCGTTCGTGCGCTTACCGGAACTGGTTCAGGGGATTATCCTGACGTTCGGCTCGGCGGCGTACCTGTTTTTCCTGTCAGGGAAAATGCTGGTGATCACCGCGCTGTGGATGGCGCTGACCATCTGGGGCGGTTTCGTGCTGGTGGCACGAGTGTATAAACACATGGCGACGCTGCGCGAAACGGAAGACAAGCTGTATAACGACTACCAGACCGTACTGGAAGGGCGTAAAGAGCTGACGCTGAACCGTGAGCGCGCCGAGCATATTTTCAATAACCTCTATATTCCGGACGCCAAAGAGTATCGCCATCATATTATTCGGGCCGATACCTTCCACCTCAGCGCGGTTAACTGGTCGAATATCATGATGCTGGGTGCTATTGGCCTAGTGTTCTGGATGGCGAACGGCCTGGGTTGGGCAGATACCGCTGTGGCGGCAACGTATTCCTTAACGCTGTTGTTCCTGCGCACGCCGTTGCTTTCGGCTGTGGGGGCATTACCGACGTTGCTCAGTGCACAGGTCGCGTTTAATAAGCTCAATAAGTTTTCACTTGCCCCTTATCGTGAAGCGTTTCCTAAACCTCAGGCGCATCCTGACTGGAAGACGCTGGAGTTGCGCGAAGTCGCCTTCCATTATCAGGACAACACCTTTGCCATTGGGCCTGTCAACCTGACGCTGAATCGCGGGGAACTGGTGTTTCTGATTGGCGGTAACGGCAGTGGGAAATCCACCTTAGCCATGTTGCTGACGGGTCTTTACCAGCCTGTGTCCGGCCAAATCCTGCTGGATGGTCAACCGCTGGTCGCCGACAAACCGGAAGATTACCGCAAGCTGTTCTCCGCGGTGTTTACCGACCCCTGGCTGTTTGATCAACTTCTGGGGCAAGAAGGGCAGCAGGCCGATCCGCAACTGGTGGAAAAGTGGCTGGAACAGCTAAAGATGGGGCACAAGCTGAAGCTTGAGAACGGCAAAATCCTCGATCTTAAACTGTCTAAAGGGCAGAAAAAGCGCGTCGCGCTGCTGCTGGCTCTGGCTGAGGAGAGAGATATCATTCTGCTGGATGAATGGGCTGCCGATCAGGACCCGCATTTCCGTCGCGAGTTTTATCAGGTCTTGCTGCCGTTGATGCAACAGATGGGCAAAACCATTTTTGCTATAAGCCATGACGATCACTATTTCATCCACGCCGATCGCCTGCTGGAAATGCGTAACGGCAAGCTTAGCGAGCTGACTGGCGAAGAGCGAGATGCCGCTTCTCGCGATGCGGTGGCTCGTACTGCGTAACACCAGACGCCCCAGTAATGGGGCGTCTGCTCTCTTTTTCACCACTCCCGCCCGTTGTTTATTATTTTTTACATTCACTCGCGCTATGCTTAGAGGCTGGAAAACCGCCTCTTCAGTTCAAGGATCGCCCATCGATGTCCGTCTTTCATAAAAACAGCGCCCGAGTGCGTGACCAGGAACGTGCTCGCCTCATCTGGCTTCTGACGACGGACAAAGCCATCACCTCGGCCTTGTCCAATAAATTGACGCTTGCGGAGCAGTATGACGAAGGTCGGCTGGCGGACGATATTGCTGAAGTGGGGGCGTTGGTTGCTCACCTGCCTGCGCCTGACCTGGCAGATACCCTCGAAGCGCTTCCCTCGGATGAGCGCCATGCACTGTGGGGGCTGGTGGACGACAGCAAGCGTGGGAACGTGTTGCTTGAAGCCTCCGAAAGCGTCTATGAAGACTTGATTGAGGGCATGAGCGACAAGGCGCTGCTTGATGCGCTCGAAAGCCTGGATATCGATGAAAAAATTTATCTGGTTCAACACCTCCCACGAAATCTGACCGGGCGCTTATTAGCTACGTTGCCCGCGGAAGAACGTGCGCGCGTAAGGCAGGTGATGAATTATGCCCACGACAGCGTCGGGGCGATCATGGAGTTTGAGGTCATCACCATTCGGCCTGATGTGACACTGGGCGCGGTGCAGCGCTATCTGCGTCGGCTGGGGAAAATGCCTGAGAACACGGACAAACTGTTCGTCACGACCCGTGACAAAAAGCTGCTGGGCGAACTGGAGCTGCAAACCATTCTGCTCAACCCGGCGCAGCGGCGTGTGCATGACGTGATGGAAGCAGAGCCTGTGACGTTTCACCCTGAAGAGGACTCAGAAAAAGTTGCCCGAACCTTCGAACGTGACAACCTGCTGAGTGCGGCGGTCATCGATGCTGAAGGCAAGCTGCTGGGGCGTCTGACCATCGATGAGATCGTTGATGTGGTTTACGAAGAGACGGATAACGATATTCGTCAAATGAGCGGCTTGAGCAACGATGAAGACGTCTTCGCCCCGGTCAGCAAAGCCGTGAAAACGCGCTGGGCGTGGCTGGCTATCAACCTGTGCACGGCTTTTATCGCTTCACGCGTCATCGATGGTTTTGAGCACACCATTTCGCAGTTGGTGGCGCTGGCTTCACTGATGCCGATTGTCGCAGGAATCGGCGGTAATACCGGCAACCAGACCATCACGATGATTGTGCGTGCGCTGGCGTTACAGCATATTCAGCCGGGCAACTTCTCGTTTCTGATCCTGCGTGAAATGGGCGTGGCGCTGATCAATGGCCTGGTGTGGGGCGGGATTATGGGCGTCGTAACCTGGTGGCTGTATGACGATCCGCAACTCGGTGGCGTGATGATGCTGGCGATGGTCCTTAACCTGCTGGTGGCCTCAATGATGGGCGTCCTGATCCCGATGATCATGACTAAACTTGGGCGCGATCCGGCGGTCGGTTCCAGCGTGATGATCACGGCGATCACCGACACTGGCGGCTTCTTTATTTTTCTGGGTCTGGCGACAGTGTTTCTGCTTTAAGCGAATGTAACTTGCGAATGCGGGCTGGAATCAGCGCCAGGATCACAATGCCTGCCAGCACGCCAACAGCAAGGTTTCCAGTGCTGACGGTGGCGATGACAGTGGCAACCATCACTACTGTCACGGACCACGGTGTCTGTTTCAGTGCGGCGGGCTGAATGCTGTGCCAGCTAAAAGTTTTTACCGCCACAATCACCATAATGCCTGCCAGCACCGCCATCGGGATGTTGGCCATTACTTCACTCAGGCCAGTCACCAGCAATAACAGCACCAGGCCAGCAACCAGCGTCGAAAGTCGGCTGCGGCCTTTGCCCATCTCAACGTTCACAATCGTCTGGCCGATCATCGCGCATCCGGCGATGCCGCCGTAGAACCCGGCCAGAATATTGGCAATCCCCAACCCGGCGCTTTCACGCGCTTTATTGGAAGGGGTAACCGTTAAATCATCCACCAGTTTTGCCGTCAGCAACGATTCCATCAGGCCGACGAAAGCGATGCTCAGCGCACAAGGCCAGATGATTTGCAGCGTTTGCAAATTCAAGGGCACCAGCAATTCGGTCAAACCGGGCAGGCCGCCGGACATGGAGCCCTCGTCGCCGACCGTCGGCAACAGCTGACCGCTGAACACCGTAAAGAGCGTCAACAGAACAATGGCGATGAGAGGGGAAGGAATGCTTTTGACGACACGCGGGGCGAACAACACAATCACCAGGGTGGCGGCGAACAGCGCCAGCACCCAGGGGTTTTTGCTCCAGAAGTGGGGAACCTGAGCAAAGAAAATCAGGATGCCCAACGCATTCACGAAACCGGTCATCACGGCTTGTGGGATGAAGCGCATCAGCCGGGCCATGCCCATCACACCAAACAAAATCTGAATGATACCCGCCATCACCACCGCAGGCAGAATGTAGCCCACACCGTGCTGGTGCACCATCGGCCCAATCACCAGCGCCACCGAACCTGCCGCCGCCGTCACCATGGCCGGACGGCCACCTAACACCGACATCGCCAGACACAGCACCACGGAAGCAATCAGGCTGACTTTAGGGTCAACGCCCGCAATCACAGAGAAAGAGATAACTTCCGGGATAAGCGCCAGGGCGGTGATCACGCCTGCCAGAGATTCGCGCAGCATCAGCGCAGGCGAGCGTACGACGGTTCGTATCGCGCTTTGTTCAGCAGCAGTCAATGATTCAGTGGTTGCAGGCATAGAAAATGTAGGGTTATGGAAAGTGGGTTTTACATAAGATGTCCGACGTGCGGTGCATCACAAAACGGGCGATATTACCGCGTTGTGTCACACTTCGCCAGTACCAATACTCATTTGACTGCCACATTTATTAAACATTTTTATAACAGATCTCAAAACAGAACTTAAATTTTAAACAATATTTAAATCTTTCATCGTCAGTGCTAACGTGGATTCCCCCGAATCGTTTCACCTGCGCTAAACAAAAACGCGAGTACAGAAGGCTCATTGCGATGAAGAAAAAAATGGCCGTACGTCGCTCACAGGCGGTTGGTTTGCATGCCGAACCTCTGGCAACACACACCAACTCCCGTAACGAGCATCAGACGGATGTATTGTTGATTGGCGGCGGCATCATGAGCGCCACGCTGGGAACCTGGCTTCAGGAACTGGAACCAGACTGGTCTATTACCATGGTCGAGCAAATGGACAGCGTCGCCGAGGAGAGCTCGAACGGCTGGAACAATGCCGGAACCGGTCATGCCGCCCTGATGGAGCTGAACTACACGCCGCAAAAAGCGGACGGTTCAATCAGTATCGACAAAGCCATTGAGATTAACGAAGCCTTCCAGATCTCGCGTCAGTTCTGGGCGCACCAGGTGACACGCGGCGTACTTCAGCAGCCGAAGACCTTCATCAATACCGTGCCGCACATGAGTTTTGTCTGGGGCGAGGACAATGTGAATTTCCTCCGCGCTCGCTATGCCGCTTTGCAGCAAAACTCCCTGTTCCAGGGGATGCGCTATTCCGAAGATGTCGAGCAAATCAAAAAGTGGGCGCCGCTGGTGATGGAAGGGCGCGACCCGCAACAAAAAGTGGCCGCCACGCGTACCGAAGTTGGCACTGACGTCAACTATGGCGAAATTACCCGCCAGCTAATTGCTGGTCTGCGCAGCCACGACAATTTCAGTCTGCAACTCAACACTGAGGTTCGCCGCTTTAAGCGTAATGCGGATAACAGCTGGACTGTGACGGTCTCCGACGCCAGCGACCGCAAAGCTCGCCGGACAATCCGCGCGAAGTTTATCTTTATTGGTGCAGGTGGCGCTGCACTGAAACTGTTGCAGAAAACGGGCATCCCGCAGGCGAAAGAGTATGCAGGGTTCCCGGTCGGTGGGCAGTTCCTGGTCTGTGAAAACCCGGAAGTCGTTAACCACCATCTGGCGAAAGTGTACGGACAGGCCTCCGTAGGGGCGCCGCCTATGTCGGTGCCGCACATCGACACGCGAATTATTGATGGCAAACGTGCAGTGTTGTTTGGACCGTTCGCGACATTCTCTACCCGCTTCCTGAAAAATGGCTCGCTGTGGGATCTGCTCAGCTCGACCAACAAATCGAACATTCTGCCGATGCTGAACGTCGGGCTGGATAATTTTGATTTGGTGAAATATCTGGTCGGCCAGGTGATTCAGAAAGACAAAGACCGTCTGGCAGCGCTGAAAGAATATTATCCGCAGGCGAAAAAAGGGGACTGGCGTTTGTGGCAGGCCGGTCAGCGCGTGCAGATAATCAAGCGTGACGAAGAGAAGGGCGGCGTACTGCGCCTGGGCACGGAAGTGGTTAGCGATGATCAAGGCACCGTTGCCGCATTGCTGGGTGCATCGCCGGGCGCTTCGACTGCTGCGCCAATCATGTTGCAACTGATGGAGCAGGTCTTTAAAGAGAAAGTAAAATCTGCGGCCTGGCAGGAGAAATTGCGAGCCGTGGTGCCCACTTATGGTCGTCGTTTGAGTGGCGACCCGCAGGCGATTCAGCAGACGCTAGCGCATACCAGTGAAGTGCTTGGCCTGCGTTATGAAACACACGTCGTTGCCGATCCTGTCCCGCAGGCTCAATTTACGCCACCGTTGGTGGAACTGAAGCCTGTGGCGGATATTGCCCTGTAAGACTAAAAAACCCCGGTTACCGGGGTTTTTTTTGCTGTCTTAGCGCTGCTCTGCGCTCTGAACGTTGTCTTCCGCTTTCCAGATACGGTATTTCACTTCAATATTTTCCGGGGCATAGACCACAATCGGCAGTTTGCTGTTGTAGCGGATCAATGCATTGTCGCCCAGATAGGCCGTGACAAATTTCTTCGTTTTCTTGCCATCCGGGCAAGCCATCATAGTAGATACCGGGGAAGTGACCTTATCGAAGACGAAGTAATCGTAACCCCAGCCTTCAAGCGTTTTGCTTTCCATCTGCCCGCCAAGACGGTGCTGGTTGCAGTCAACGTCCATCGTCTGACCAATCAGTAGCTCGACTTTATAATCAGCTTCGTCTTTCTGCACTGGCAGTGTAATCACCTGGCGCTTCATCCCTTTTTCGGCCTGCGGATACGGGGCAACTTTTTCCAGAGGCGTCGTTGAGGCGAAGGCGCTGGCGGACAGACAGGCCAGAGAGAAGAATGCGATATTCAGTTTGGATGCGTTTTTCACTGTTAATCCTTTTGATCAGTTAGCCACTGGCGAATCGTATCATCAGTTTGATGAATGATAAGACGAATTTACTAACATTTAAATAAACAGTGGTGATATATACCGTGGTGGGGAAGGAAAGATCCCCCGCAACAGGGCGTTGCAGGGGAGAAGGCTTAAGGTGTCACGATGTTAAACCAGAAGTCGAACTTATCCATGTAGCTCATCAGTTCGTCCAGCTTGGCCGCGTTGCCGGTGATTTTCATATCCCCTTTGGCTTTCGCCTGCTCAACGGTTTCCTGTTTCAGGATAATGCGGTTAAGCGTATCACGAGACAGGGTGATGGTGGCATCGGCCTCTTTCGCCTGAGCCTTCGCCGTATGGTTCAGCACGCCATTTTCCAGCTCCAGCTTGTACTTGCCTTGCTCGCCGAAGTCGAAGTTCAGCAGGGCTTTTGCATTCGCCGCCTTCATGCCGTTCAGGTGAACCGCCATGTAATCAAAGAACATTTCAGGCGTCATCGCACGCACGGTATCCGGGCTGGCGGTATTCGGCGTTGCCGCCCGGACGACACCATTTCGCAGTTCCTGAGCGCCGGTCAGGTAGAAGTTACGCCATGGGCCGGACTCAGCCTGATAACCTAACTGCTCCAGTGCATCCGCTTCCAGATTACGCGCTGCTTCGTTTTTCGGATCGGCAAAGACCACTTTGCTGACGACCTGAGCCACCCAACGATAGTTACCCTGAGCGTAATCGTCTTTTGCTTTGCTCAGGATCTGGTCAGGACCGCCCATGTAATCGACAAATTTCTTCGCCGCTTCTTCTGGTGGCAGCTCATCCAGCGTCGCCGGGTTGCCATCGAACCAGCCGAGATAGAACACGTAAGTCGCTTTCACGTCATGACTAACGGAACCGTAGTAACCCCGGCTAGCCCAGGTTTTTTCCAGCGTTTCAGGCAGCTTGAAGTTAGCCGCGATTTCATCACGGGTCAGGCCCTGGTTTGCCATGCGCAGCGTCTGGTCGTTGATGTAACGGTACATATCGCGCTGACCTTTCATCAGCTTGATGATGTTTTCGTTACCCCAGGTTGGCCAGTGGTGCTGAGCGATGATCACCTCAGCATCGTTACCCCAGCGTTCAATGGCAGCGTTAATGTACTTAGACCAGGCCAGTGGATCGCGAATTTTGGCGCCACGCAGAGAATAAGTGTTGTGCAGCGTATGGGTCACATCTTCCGCCGCTTCGATCATTTTCTTCTCTTTGACATACCACAGCATTTCAGACGGTGCTTCAGAGCCCGGTGCCATCATAAAGTCATAGGTCAGCCCGTCGATCACTTCTTCCTGACCGGTATGAGTGATGTAGTTGGTTGGCTGCAACAGGGTTACGGTGCCCGCAGACGTCGTGGTACCCAGGCCTGCGCCAACCTGGCCTTTTATATCAGCCTTCAGCAGGTTGCCATACTGGTAGCTCGCACGACGGCTCATGGCATTACCGGCCATGATGTTTTCGTCGACCGCCGCTTCCATGAAGCCTGCTGGTGCGTAAATTTTCACTTTGCCAGATTTCACATCCGCTTCGTCAACCACGCCGCGTACACCGCCGTAGTGGTCAACGTGGCTGTGGGTGATGACGACGGCGACAACCGGTTTTTTACCGCGATTTTTGAAGTACAGTTCCAGACCTTCTCGGGCTGGCTCTTCAGACAGAAGCGGGTCAACCACGGTGATGCCGTTTTTCCCCTCGATGATGGTCATGTTAGACAGGTCGAGGTTACGAATCTGGTAAACGCCGTCAGTGACCTTAAACAGGCCGCCGATGTTAATGAGCTGAGACTGACGCCACAGGCTAGGGTTTACGGTAGCCGGAGCCTGCTCACCTTCTTTGATGAACGCGTACTTCGCCGGATCCCAAATAACATTCCCTTGTTCGCCTTTAATCACATCTTGTGGCAGCGGGGCAATAAAGCCCTTATGAGCATTCTCGAAGTCAGTCCGGTCTGCGAAGGGCAGTTTCTGATACAGGCCTTCATTGGCTTTGATGGTGGCGTTCGTCGCGTCTTTCGGCATAACCTGAGCGAAAGCGGGCACGGACAGTGACGTCAGCAGCCCTGCGACTGCCAGATGTTTGGCAACCTGATTGAGTTTCATTAAATAGCCTCTCGGGTGTATTAATGTCGGGATGAGTGTCAGTCATCGAATTTGCTGAAAAGATGGTCAATATTGTAGAGGCTCAGGCTGCGCTGACTAGTGCCATATGGGACTGTTGCCGGAATAATATTTTGGACAAGCACGAAGGCTTCGTGAAAATGCTATAATCAGATGGCAAAATAAAAGGTAGAAATATAAAAGAGGTGAAGGGTGGATTTTGCAAAACTGCACAGCTATTACACATCGCTGAAGATTGATGGTCATGTGCCTGACCTGATGGCAAAGGGAGAAGTGTCTGAATATCCTGTCAATCATCACATCAAACCTGCACCCGGGTTTATTTATTTTATTATTGAAGGTTCATTAGCGATAACGGTACCCGGCAACGAATTAACCATTGGCAACACGATTGAATATATGCCGATTGGGCTGATGGAAAGATATTGCCCACTGGTAGCATTTGAATATACCAGTATGACGCCTGTCGTGGTGGTTAAAGTCAGTTATGAGTGTTTTGACGAAATATTCATTCACGCCGCACCAGAGCGAGTTGTCGAGCTGACTACCATTTTAATCTACATGACGATTTTTAGTCTCGATTTGCATTCTGAACGCAGGCAGTTAACCAGCTACCAGACCATCAAACCGATGCTTTTTCGCTATCTTTACCGCAGCCAGACTCATCAGAATGAGCGTGAAGGCGTAGCCGCTTTCATCATGCGCAGGACAAACCTGTCCCGCACGCATGTTTTCCGGGTGCTAGCCGATCTCAAAGAAGGGGGTTACATCACGGTTGAGAGAGGAAAACTGGTTTCCATCAACAAAACCCTGCCAGAGGATTACTAAGGCTCAGGAACCAGGCGTTGCGTAACCGCCAATCACAAACCAGGCCAGGAAGGCGACAGCAACGATAAAACACAGAATAGGGAAGGCGATACCAATGCGCATAAGACCTCTGTTAAACACGTTAGTGACGAGCCTTGAGGCTCTCATTAATCAGCAGAGAGGCACCCAGCCTCTCAACATCACTCAAAGGATAAAACTTGAAAATTTATCTGCATTCTCCACAAGATAACGTGGGAAATGCGGTGTTACCAAAGCCTGTTTGACCATTTTACGGTCACGGTTCCAGATGTCTTTTCCGTTGGTCAGAGCATCGATAATATGATCTTTATTGTTCAGATGCGGCAAATCGTACTCTGTGTGCGAAATCGAAGACATCTTCTCGGCAATACGCTCTGGCGTCATAATCCACGAGAAGTGCCAGCCAGCGTCTTTTAACGTTTTACTCCGATACTTGAACAGATTCCTCGAAATGAAATTCTTGAAGATTCTTGATTTTTTGATATTTCGGAAAGTTTCTGGCTCACTATCGAAATATTTTTTCATGTTATTTAACGTGGTAGCTCTTGGCAGCGTACATAACCGTGTGCTTCCATCGGTGTTAAATACCTGAAGATTAAATTGATAGTTGTAAAAACCCATATGAAAGATGGTGCATAAGTGCGAAGGATTGATTTGGGCAATTGCTTCTGGAGTGAATATCTCATCAACGTCGGAAACTAAGATGATATCTTCACCTTTGGCATCTTTTAAACCCTGCATAATCGCATTTCTGGTCGCGGCTTCATTGGCCCAGGCATCAACTTCATTATCGCTACCAGCCTTTATTATTGGCGGTTCTTCATAAATGACATAGATGATTTTCTCCCGAAATTTTTCGAATCGGGAAATATCAAAATTAAGTTTTTTTGGCTTGCCAGTAAAGGTATGGGTTGATTCGACGATAACAAATCTGTCCACTGAGTCAAACAGTGTATTGAGGCGAATGTCTAACAACATGTCTTCGTCGTAATACAAAAAACAATCGTAAATCATACGGACGATCCTTGGACCAATGAGTCAATGCAAAAAAATTAAAATAGCGAAAGCTAAAAAATTAAACAGACGTATAGTAGCAACAGACTTGTACCGTAACCACTACAAATTACAGGCAAAAAAAAACCAACCTAATTGGTTGGTTTTCCTGAATATTTGGTCGGCACGGAGAGATTCGAACTCTCGACCCTCGCCACCCCATGACGATGCGCTACCAGGCTGCGCTACGTGCCGATGCAGGTGAATAATAGTACTGTTTTCAGCGCTGAATGCAAGACAGTACAGGCTAACTGATTCATAAATAATCAATCAGTTAGCGATAAAGCGTTTCTCTTCCGTCAGTACCTGAAGCAGCAAGCTCAGCTGCGGCTTCTGATCTTCAATCTGCTCGCCATCGCGATCCCAGGAACGGTAGCTGCCGTTATGGTTCAACACCACGGTGACCTTCGGCGTGGTGATCGCCAGGGCGCTGTTATTGGCGGCTGTCACCCAGTTGTGACGGCGCGCGGCGCTGAACAAGTCCTGACCCTGTGAGTATTCGTTTGCTGGCGTGCTGACGTGAAGCAGGCGCTGCATCAACGTGGTCATCACATCTTTATGATCCGTCAGTGTGTTGATTTGCTGAGCCGGGGTACCGGGCCAATGGATAATCAACGGTACCTGCAGCTGGTTACGGGACCACTCAAAGTTCGCCCCTTGTTTATCCAGCGCAACACCATGGGCGGCGGTGATGATCACGACCGTTTTTTCAAGCTTGCCGGAGTCTTTCAACGCGGTCAGCACACGATTGATTTGTTCATCCACATTCGCAGCGGCACGGCTGTAACGACGGTTAAAGCCTTGCTTCTGCGTGTCACCCAGTGTGGTGCCGTTGAACGATACCCACGAGAACCAGCGGTTTTCTTCCTGGGCGTAGCTGCCCAGCCAGTTGATCCACTGACTGGCGGTGTCTGCGTCGCTCTGCGTTTTTGACGGCGGCAGCGAGAAGTCTGACAACAGCGCCTGGCGATACATCGGGCTACTGAAGCCATCCGATGAGAACAGGCCGAGCTGATAGCCTTGCTGGTTCAACGCGGAAATGAGGGCTGCAGGAATACGTGCTGACAGCACACCGTCCATATAGCTCGGCGAAATACCGTAGAACAGGCCAAAGATACCGCTGTCTGCGGCATCACCGGAACTCATGTGCTGAGTGAAGTTAATGTTCTGCTGGGCGAAACTGCCCAACGCAGGCATCTGCTTCTCAAAGCGGGAATAGTTGAGGCTATCGACGGTAATCAGCAGAACGTTTTGCCCCGGCCCCATATCGCGATAACGCAAATCGCTCAGCGGATACTGCACGGAAACGGCTTCAGGATCGCCTTGCTCAATCAGGCGGCGCTGATAGTCCTGCGCATCCAACAGGCCATGTTTCTCCAGAAACTTACGCGCCGTCATTGGATAGGAGAGGGGCAGATTCGCGCGCTGCATGGTGATGGGGCGATAGAAATTCGCATCCGCCCAGATATACATCACGTGAGTGGCAACAAAGGCGGTAAACAGGAACCAGGCCACTGGGCGAGCGTAATGACGGCGGCGCGTCAGGCTGCGCAGCTTCTGCCAGCTCCAGGTGGCAAACAGCATCTCAATCAGCAAAATGACCGGGACGCTGATAAACATCAGCTGCCAGTCACGGGCCATCTCGTTTTGGTCAGGGTTGATAACCAGTTCCCAGACGATGGGATTGAGGTGCAGGTGAAAACGGGTAAAGACTTCGCTGTCTATCAGCAACAGCGTCATGCCTGTGGTGGCGAGAATGGCGGATAAGAAACGCATTAACCGCTGGGACATCACCACAAACGTGAGAGGAAAGAGGATCAGCAGATAGGTGGCAAACACCAGAAAGCTGAAATGCCCGACGAGGCTGATGTACGAGTACACGCGACCCGACAGCGTCGTCGGCCAGTCGGCGACAAACAGATAACGGCTACCCAACACCGAGGCCAGCAGAATGTTGAACAGGGCAAACCAATGCCCCCAACTGACCATCTGGGAGACTTTTTCTCGGTAGGGCTGACGATGAGTCACCATAAACTGTTTGTCGTCTTCCTTAGTTTGCCGGTTCGTCGCTTACAGAAGATTGCAGCGCCTGAGCAAAGGAGCGGGCAATCGCCTGACGCTGGGCGGGGGCGACGCTTGTGTTAATCAGGTTAGTCACCATATTGCCCAACACCATCAGTGACAGGTCGGTGGGTGCCTTGTGTTTTTCCAGCACGTTGGCTAATTCTGCGAGCAGCTGCTCAACGTGTTCATCACTGTAGCGGGAGAGTTGTGGCATAAATCAAAATCTGTTGTTCAGGAAAGGGCAACATATTACCGTAGCAGCATCTTTTTTTCCGCTTTTTTTCGCCTTTACACAGTTGCGCCTGCGGTGGTTGAATACCGCCCGGTCTAAAAGGAGAGTTTAACATGAGTCTGGATATCAACCAGATTGCCCTGCACCAGATGATCAAGCGTGACGAAGATAACCTTGAAGTGGTGCTGCGCGATAGCTTGCTGGAGCCAACGGCAACGGTCGAAGAGATGATGGCCGAGCTGCACCGGGTTTACAGTGCAAAGAACAAAGCTTACGGCATGTTCAACGAAGATAGCGAACTGGCTGAGTCGCTTCGCCTGCATCGTCAGGGTGAGGAAGATTTCCTGGCGTTCAGCCGTGCAGCAACCGGTCGTCTGCGTGATGAGCTGGCAAAATACCCGTTTGCTGACGGCGGCATCGTGCTGTTTTGCCATTATCGCTATCTGGCGGTGGAGTATCTTTTGGTCGCGGTGCTCAATAACCTGAGCAGTATGCGCGTCAACGAACAGCTGGATATCAGCTCCACTCATTATTTGGATATCAACCACGCTGATATTGTGGCGCGTATCGATCTTACCGAGTGGGAAACCAATCCGGAATCGACCCGCTATCTGACGTTCCTGCGCGGGCGCGTTGGGCGCAAAGTTTCAGATTTCTTTATGGACTTCCTCGGCGCGGGCGAAGGACTGAACGCGAAAAAGCAGAACCGTGCTTTGATGCAGGCCGTCGATGATTTCACCGCAGAAGCGCAGCTCGATAAATCTGAGCGTCAGAACGTGCGTCAGCAGGTGTATACCTACTGCAATGAGCAGCTTCAGGCAGGCGAAGAAATTGAAGTTGAGTCGCTGTCGAAAGAGTTGTCGGGCGTCGCCGAAGTGAGCTTCCAGGAATTTACTGCGGAAAAAGGCTATGAGCTTGAAGATAGCTTCCCGGCCGATCGCAGCGCGCTGCGTCAGTTAACCAAATACGCGGGCAGCGGCGGTGGGTTGACCATTAATTTTGATGCACTCCTGCTCGGCGAACGTATTTTCTGGGACCCGGCGACCGATACACTGACCATTAAAGGCACGCCACCGAATCTGCGCGACCAGCTTAAACGTCGCACTGGCAGCAATTAAGCCATAAAAAAACCCCGCCGAAGCGGGGTTTTTTCTCAACCAGTCAGCAGCAATTAAGCGCGAACGAAGTCGATGTGAGTTACTTTTGGCTTGTAAGCGTGACGCTGAACAGCCTGTACCTTCACTTTTTCTTCTTTACCATCAACAACCAGGGTCAGAACGTCAGCATAAAACTCGTCTTTAGACTGAGCGTTAAATACTTTGTCGTGAGCCAGTTCGATAGCTACCGGAGCAGCTGCGCCACCGTAAACGATAGCGGGAACTTTGTTAGCTGCGCGCAGGCGGCGGCTCGCACCCTTACCCTGCTCTTTACGTACTACTGCGTCAAAAGTAAACATTGAAGTCTCTCTTTAAATTAATCCTGTTACAGGCGACCCAGCAACAGGTAAGTGATCTGCTTTGCACATGCAAAAGCGGGCGGTATTATAGCCCCCAATCCTGCGAGGGGCAATGAAAAGAACGTCTTTGTTCATCCAGCGTCATTCCGGGCCGCCGCCGGAAATCGCGGCGGTCTTTAGCGCGGGACAACAAACAGGGCTTTGCATCCCGGGCACAGAATGGCTTGTCGGAGTCGAATTTTGGAGGAGGGCTGCGTCGATTTGGCCCCACATTCGGGGCAGGTAACCGTAGTGTTCGCTGTATTGCCGATGAATTTCAGTGCGTTATCGAACCAGGACATGATGATGAACCTTCCAGTGAACGGGATTCACCCTACCATGAAAGTGTGCAAAGCCTTTCACGGTATCGTCACAAAGCGGAAAAGGCCTCCTGCGAGGCCTGCTCTTGTTAAAGCTGACTGACTTTCCCCTGGAAAATCACCGGGCCGGAAGGGCCAGCCAGTTTCGAGCCGCCAACAGGTTCCAGACTGATGGCCAGCACGGTCTGATTATCCAGCGTCTCACCAGGCAACTTGAAGCTGTTTCGATCGTGATGAACGATAAGCCCCAATGAACGCGGTGCTGCGATGCCCTTAATAAGCCACAGCTGCAAGTTTTTATCCTGTGGGAGCGTGACGTTCAGTGCGGAAACCTGAATCACCGAAGCTGCTTTGTCCAGACTCACCACAAACTGTGCATTCGGCTGAGTCCCGTTCAGTACGGCGATAGGCTGCAGTTCTGGTGTGTTATAGACATGAGTGAAGATAACAACTCCCGTCATTGCTGCCGCCAGAGCCCAGCCAAGCCAGAACAGCGGGCGTTGGCGAGACGGTGAAATCACCGATATAGGGCGCTGAATCAGATCGTGCTCGATGTGCTGCCAGAGCGCAGGCGAGGGCGTGACATCACGAGTTGTCACGTCGATACCGCTGAAGGCTTTTTGCCAGTGCAGCACCTCGGCGGCAAAGTGTTCATCTTCATTAAGGCGTTTATCAAGCTGCTGCCGTGTCTGATTGTCGGTCAGCCCCAGCACATATTCCGCCGCGATAAGCGTTTCTTTGTCCTCGACACTCATAGGCCAATACACTCCCTGAGATGCGTCAACGCGCGGCGGATCCAGCTTTTCACGGTGCCTTCAGGCTGGCTCATGGAAAGGGCAATTTCGGTTTGCGACAGGCCGCGATAATAGGCCAGGGCAATGCTTTGGCGCTGCTCGGCAGGTAAGTGCTCCATGCAGTGCTGAAGGCGACGGGCTTCCTGATGAACGTCTTCGGCGGGTAATGGGGCCTGAAATCCTTCCTCTGCTTCGCTGATGTCGTCCACGGAACAGCAGCGATTTTCGTGCTTGCGAAGATAATCAATGGCCCGGTTTCTGGCGATGTGGCTGAGCCAGATTTGCGGCTCGCTGCGCTGTTCATCGTAATACATTGCCGATTGCCAGATTTGAATGAAGGTATCGTGCAGGATCTCTTCTGCCCAGTCACGGCGTCTGACCATTCGCAGAATAATGCCAAACAGCCTGGGGGAGAGAAGGCGATACAGTTGCGCCAGCGCGTCTTTATCCCCGCAGGCAATCTGGCTCATTAATCCGGCATTTATAGAGGGTGCGTTGGTTGTCATTCGATTCCCTGTTAAAGGTGCAGTCACACGAAACGTGACTGCACTCAGTATAGGCAACCGTTTATGGCATCAGCACAGTATCGATCACTTCAATCACCCCATTGCTCTGATTCACGTCGTAGGTGGTGATATTGGCAATATTGCCGCGCACGTCTTTCAACTGAATATTATGTGGCCCGTTGGCCATCACCCACAGGGATTCCCCATTGACGGTTTTCAGCTCCGCTTTGCCGCCACCGGCTTTGATTTTTTTCTCCAGCGCTTTCATATCCAGTTTCCCGGCCACCACGTGATAGGTCAGAACGCTGGTGAGTTTTTGTTTGTTTTCAGGTTTGAGCAGGGAGTCCACTGTGCCTGGAGGAAGTTTTTCGAAGGCGGTATTGGTGGGGGCAAAAACGGTAAAGGGCCCACTCCCTTCAAGCGTTGGCACCAGCCCGGCTGCTTTGACCGCCGCCACAAGGGTGGTGTGATCTTTCGAATTGACGGCATTCTGAACAATATTTTTAGAAGGATACATGGCCGCACCGCCGACCATGACGGTGTTGTTATCCATCATTGCCGCCTGAGAGGCGCCGCTAAAGACCAGAGCAGAAAAAAGCAGAGTTGGCAGGAATTGTTTCATTTTCACTTCCCTCATTCAGATTTTGGATGGGGCTGATGTGCCCTCATCTGTTAATACGATTGAGGAAAGAAAACGGATGCAAAAAAAACGAAAAATTATCGTAATTCGTTTGCCCGACGAAAACGCCCTTCATAATCAAAGACTTTTTCACGGACTTGCCAGAACTGACCTTTCTTACGGGCGACGACAAAATCGGGGTGCCGCAGCAAAACTTCCTGCGCAATGATATCAGCAGGGGTTATCCAGCGTAGCGGCACGCCGGGTGTGCGAGTATGCGGGCGGATAAACAGCTGTTCGAAAGCGGTCTTTTGCGCGGGTGTCTGCAGGCGGAAGCGCTCACTAACATCTGCCCCGTCTTCATCGTAATAGGTGATTTTTAGCCACGGGCCTTTTTCGTCCGCGCCATGTTGAAGTGACATCCCACTGCAGCGTAACACCAGGGCATCTTTCAGCTTCAGCGCGGCTTTCAGCATGTCGTCCGGGTCGACCAGGACCGTGTCACATTCCCGGCAACGGCGGGCGGCAATGTCGTTTTCTGCATTGCACTGCGGGCAGTTTTTAAACCGAAAACGAAAATCGCATTGCTCGCGATGGCCTTCATCATCTTCGAGCCAACCCTGACAGCGACGACCAAAGTGTTCGATTAACGTGCCGTCCGACGTGGTTTTGCCCCAGAAGGTGTTGGCAAACCCACAGGCCGGGCAAAAGACTTGTACCGGCACGTTGTCACTTTTGCCTTTTGGCGCACCGACTTCCGGGGCGAAAAGGTCGTGCGGATTACCAGCGTAATCCAGAATCAGGCAGTCGGTTTTTCCCGGAGAGAGGCGCAGGCCGCGGCCAACAATTTGTTGGTAAAGACTCACTGATTCCGTGGGGCGCAGGATAGCAATTAAATCGACGTGCGGCGCATCGAAGCCGGTCGTGAGTACCGCCACATTGACCAGATAGCGGAATTTCTGCGCTTTAAACTCTTCAATCAGGCGGTCGCGTTCCGGTGTGGGCGTTTCACCAGTAATCAGCGCGGCATCGCTCGCAGGCAGCAGCCCGGTTATCTCTTTGGCGTGTTCGACAGTCGAAGCGAAAATCATCACCCCTTGGCGGTTCTGCGCAAATTCGACAATCTGGCTGATGATATGCGGCGTCACTCGTTGCTGTTTTTTCAGCTCGCGATTAAGGTCTGACTCGCTAAACAGGCCATTACTTTGCACCTGTAAACGGCTGAAATCGTACTGCACCACCGGCATATCCAGGCGCTCCGGCGGCGTCAGAAAACCATGCTTAATCATGTAGCGCAGTGGCAGCTCATAGATGCAGTCGCGGAACAGCGCTTTTTCATCGCCGCGTACCATGCCGTGATAATGGAAGCGATAAATCCAGCCTTTGCCCAAACGAAACGGCGTGGCGGTTAACCCCAAAAGACGTAAGTGAGGATTCACCTGCCGCAGATGCGCCAGGATTTGCTGGTACTGGCTGTCGTCGTCATCGCTAATACGGTGACACTCATCGACGATAAGCAGGGAAAACTCACCCTTGAAATGGTCGAGGTTACGCGCCACCGACTGAACACTGCCAAACACCACTTTCCCGTGGCTCTCTTTACGTTTCAGGCCTGCCGCATAGATGTCAGCTTCCAGCCCCAATGCGAGGTACTTGGCGTGGTTCTGTGCGACGAGCTCTTTGACGTGAGCCAGCACTAATACGCGGCCGCGCGCAAGACGCGCCAGCTCAGCGATCACCAGGCTTTTGCCTGCGCCCGTGGGCAGAACAATCACCGCAGGCTGCTGATGCTGGCGAAAGTGGGCGAGGGTAGCGTCAACCGCTTCCTGCTGATAAGGGCGAAGAGTAAAGGTCATCTTTCCGGCGTCATTTTTCATTCGAATAAAATCAGGAAAATCAATTCATTGATTTTCGGCAGCCAAGCACAAAGAAGGAAAAACCACGCTTTTTCCTTCTTTGTTAGCATTCTAACAGTATGCCATGAATCTTTTCGCTTGAGTGGCTTAGCAGGGCCGTTATACTTGAACGCTGAAATTGCTTCTTTAATCGGGCCAGGCCCGACACCGCACTCTTACAGGCTAAAAATACTTCATGCGACTCGATAAGTTTATCGCTCAGCAACTCGGCGTAAGCCGTGCCATTGCCGGGCGCGAGATCCGCGCCAGCCGCGTTACCGTGGACGGCGAGATTGTCAAAAGTACTGCGTTCAAAATCCTGCCAGAACACGATGTGGAATACGACGGAAACTCGTTAGCACAGCAAACTGGCCCGCGTTACTTCATGCTGAACAAACCGCAAGGCTATGTGTGTTCCACGGATGACCCGGATCATCCGACGGTGCTGTACTTCCTCGATGAACCTGTAGCGCACAAGCTGCATGCAGCAGGGCGTCTGGATATCGACACCACCGGGCTGGTGCTGATGACCGATGACGGACAGTGGTCGCACCGCATCACCTCGCCGCGTCACCATTGCGAGAAAACCTATCTGGTCACGCTGGAATCTCCGGTTGCCGATGACACAGCTGAACAATTTGCCAACGGCGTTCAACTGCATAATGAAAAAGATCTCACTAAGCCTGCACAGCTCGAAGTGATCACCCCGACAGAAGTCCGGTTGACCATCAGCGAAGGCCGTTATCATCAGGTGAAACGTATGTTTGCCGCCGTGGGTAACCACGTGGTCGGGCTGCATCGTGAACGTATTGGTGAGATTAGACTTGATGACAATCTGGAGCCGGGGGAATACCGCGCGCTTACGGAAGATGAAATTGCCAGTGTCGGCCTGACGCCGCGCTAAATCAGGAGTATCTCAGTGACCACCAGGCAGCACTCATCGTTGGGTATCGTTTTCATCCTTGGCCTGTTGGCCATGCTGATGCCACTCTCCATTGATATGTATCTCCCGGCGCTGCCGGTGATCTCTGCACAGTTTGGCGTGCCTGCGGGCAGCGCTCAGATGACCCTCAGTACCTATATTCTGGGATTTGCCCTCGGGCAGTTGCTGTACGGGCCGATGGCAGACAGTATCGGGCGTAAGCCGGTTATTCTTGGCGGCACACTAGTGTTTGCTGGGGCTGCAGTAGCTTGTGCGTTATCGCAAACCATTGACCACCTGATTGTCATGCGCTTTTTCCACGGTCTTGCAGCGGCTGCGGCGAGCGTGGTGATTAACGCCCTGATGCGCGATATCTACCCGAAGGAAGAGTTCTCCCGCATGATGTCCTTCGTCATGCTGGTGACGACAATTGCGCCGCTGGTGGCACCCATGGTCGGGGGCGCGGTGCTGGTGTGGTTTAGCTGGCATGCGATTTTCTGGATCCTCGCCATTGCTGCTCTGCTGGCGTCGACCATGATCTATTTCTTCATCGACGAAACGCTGCCGCCTGAACGTCGCCAGAAGTTTCACATTCGTACCACCATGGGCAACTTTGCCTCGCTGTTCCGCCACAAGCGGGTGTTGAGCTACATGCTGGCCAGCGGTTTCAGCTTTGCCGGGATGTTCTCCTTCCTCAGCGCCGGGCCGTTTGTGTATATCGAACTGAACCACGTTTCACCGCAGCACTTTGGTTATTACTTTGCGCTGAACATCGTGTTCCTGTTCATCATGACCATTATCAACAGCCGCTTTGTGCGCCGCGTCGGGGCGATAAACATGTTCCGCGCAGGCCTGTGGATTCAGTTTGCGATGGCCATGTGGATGGTGATAACCGCGCTGCTTGGCGCTGGATTCTGGTCGCTGGTGGTGGGTGTGGCCGCTTTTGTCGGCTGCGTGTCGATGGTTTCCTCGAACGCGATGGCGGTTATTCTTGATGAATTCCCACACATGGCAGGAACCGCGTCTTCCCTGGCGGGCACTTTCCGCTTTGGGATTGGCGCGCTGGTGGCTGCGTTGCTGTCGATGGCGACGTTTACCACCGCCTGGCCGATGCTGATTTCCATTGCCGTCTGCGCCACCAGTTCCGTTCTCTTCTACTTCTACGCCAGCCGTCCCCGCAAGACCTCGCACTAAGCAAAGCATCGGCGTAAGAAAGGGGGCGATATCGCCCCTTTTTTGATGCGCATCAACCGCTACGCTTTTCGTACACCTAATCTATGTTTCTTTTATGTAAAATCAATTAGTGTAAAAAGTCACATTGTTGTAGATAAAAAAATTGTGTTAGATCACAAAAACGGGTACATATAGCGCCGTAGTGCATCTTGACATGAATTCTGATGACAAAAAGAGTGAGTTCTCCCGTTAAAGGGCGGTGAACGTTTTCTCTTCAGGATGCAGGACGTTTTGTAAACAGTGTGTTAATATGGATGTGAAATATTTGTGAGGCACTTTGCTTCCGGGGAAAAAGACGTGAATACATTACAGCTCTCTATCATACATCGACTGCCGCAGAGCTATCGTTGGTCCGAGGGTTTTGCAGGCTCCAGAGTTGAACCGATTCCGCAAAACGGCAACGCCGACGATAACAGCCTTGTGGCGCTGAAATTGCTTAGCCCGGCAGGGGATAAAGCCTGGCCAGTGATGCAGAAACTCAGCGAGGCGCTGACCGATATCGAAGTGCGCAGCTCCGTGCTGGAGTGCGAAGGTGAACCTTGCCTGTTTGTTGAAATGCAGGATGAGTTCGCCGCGACCTGCCGCCTGAAAAACTTCGGCGTGGCTATCGCAGAACCTTTCTCAGGCAACAATCCTTTCTGATTTTCAGCTCAGGGTAATCAGCTGGCGAGTGTACTCGTGTGCAGGCTCGTCAAACACGCGCTGACACTCACCCTGCTCGACGACTTCCCCCTGACGCAGCACCATCACCTGATGGCACAGTGAACGCACGACGTGCAGGTCATGGCTGATAAAGATATACGCCAGCTGATGCTTTTGCTGAAGAGACTTCAGCAAGGCCAGAATTTGCGCCTGAACGGTTCTGTCCAGCGAAGAGGTCGGCTCGTCGAGCACGATAAGCTGCGGTTTGAGGATCAGCGCGCGGGCGATAGCAATACGCTGGCGCTGGCCGCCTGAAAATTCTGCCGGGTAACGCCAGCGAGTCTCAGGATCAAGGCCCACTTCTTTCATCACGTTAATCACCTCGGCTTCCCGCGCTTCACTGGAAAGCGTCGGCTGGTGCACGCGTAACCCTTCTTCAATAATTTGCAGCACATTCAGACGCGGATTGAGCGACGAATTCGGGTCCTGAAACACTACCTGAATGCGGTGACGCAGGGGCAGCATTTGCTTGCGCGTGCGGCCTGCTATCGGCTGCCCGGCAAAGGTAATTTTCCCGGATGAAGCAATCAACCGCAGCAGCGCGAGGCCTGTCGTGCTTTTCCCCGAACCCGATTCGCCCACTAAACCCAGTGTTTCACCCGTTCGTAAGGTGAAAGAGAGGTTGTTGACCACGGTGTTCTCAGCCACGGTACGTCGCAGCAACCCCTTGCGAATGGGGAAGGCAACCCGAAGATTTTCGACTTCCAGCAACGGTGAACTGTCCGTTTTCAGGGGGATGGGTTCACCCGCTGGTTCGCTGTTCAGCAGTTTAATGGTGTAAGGGTGCTGAGGATGAGAAAACAGCTTCAGGGCGAAGCTCTGTTCCACGCAGCGCCCGTTTTGCATGACGGCAACGTTGTCGGCCAGCTTGCGCACAATGCTCAGATTATGGGTGATGAACAGCAACCCCATGTTCAGCTCTTTGCGAAGTTCGCGCAGCAATTGCAGAATTTGCGCCTGCACGGAGACATCCAGCGCGGTGGTTGGCTCATCGGCAATCAGCAGCTCCGGGCGTGTCAGAAGCGCCATGGCAATCATCACACGTTGACGTTCACCGCCTGAAAGCTGATGCGGATAATCATTCAGTCGCTGTCGGGCGTTGCGGATCCCCACGCGATCCAGACAGGTTAAGATCTCACCCCGAGCCGCTTCTTTACGCATCCCGCGGTGAATCGACAACACTTCATAAAGCTGTTTTTCAAGAGTATGCAGCGGATTCAGGGAAACCATCGGCTCCTGAAAAATCATCGCGATGCGGTTACCACGCACGCTTCTGAGCATGCGCTCGTCTGCCTGTAACAGGCTTTCGCCGTGGAAACGAATATCGCCAGTCGGGTAACTGACTGGTGGCTCAGGCAACAGGCGCAATATGGAAAGCGCGGAGACACTTTTGCCAGAACCTGATTCACCGACCAGGGCCAGCGTTTCCCCGGCCTCGATGTTCAACGACAGTTCACTCACCACGGTGCGAGCTTCGCCTCTGGCGGTGAAGGCAATCGAGAGGTTGTCGATGGCTAATAAAGGTTGTGTCATGTTAAACCGCCTTTCCGGGGTCAAAGGCGTCGCGCACGGCCTCACCGATAAATATCAGCAGTGACAGCAACAGGGCGACGGAGACGAAGGCGGTGATGCCCAGCCACGGAGCCTGCAAATTGTTTTTCCCTTGCAGCAGCAGTTCACCGAGCGAAGGCGAACCAAGAGGCAAACCAAACCCAAGAAAATCGAGCGAGGTGAGGGTGGTGATAGAGCTGCAAAGAATAAAAGGCATAAAGGTCAGTGTGGCGACCATCGCGTTTGGCAGCATGTGGCGGAAAATAATCGCCCGGTCGCTGACGCCCAAAGCCTGAGCCGCCCGAATGTAGTCAAAATTACGGGTACGCAAAAACTCCGCACGAACCACGCCCACCAGTGTCATCCAGCCAAAAAGGACAGTGATGGCCAGTAGCCACCAGAAATTAGGCTGCACCACACTTGAAAGCAGAATGATTAAAAACAGCGTCGGCATCCCTGACCACACCTCGATAAAGCGCTGGCCCCATAAATCGATTTTCCCGCCGTAATAGCCTTGCACCGCGCCTGCCAGCACGCCCATCACGCTGGAACACAGCGTCAACATCAGGCCAAAAAGCAGTGAAATGCGAGTGCCATACAGAATCCGCGCCAGCACGTCGCCGCCGTTTGCATCAGTGCCCAGCCAGTTTTGTGCGGAAGGTGGAGAAGGGAAGGGGTGGTCGGTTGCGAAGTTAATCGATGTCGCGCCAAAACGGATCGGTGCCCACAGGACGCGGCCGTGATCGCTCAGCTGCTTTTGCAACCAGGGGTCCTGATAATCCGCCGCCGTAGCAAACTGGCCGCCAAATTCTTTTTCGCTGTAGGTTTTTAGCGCCGGGAAGTAGATCTCGCCGTGGTATTCGACGATAAGGGGGCGATCGTTGGCGATCAACTCCGAGCAGAGGCTGCAGGCAAAAATAATAAGAAACAGAATCAACGACCAAAAGCCGCGTCGGTTATGACGAAAACGCGCCCAACGGGCCTGGTTGACGGCGTTTAAACGTGGCATCAGCGTCCCTCAAAATCGATGCGCGGATCGACCAGCGTGTAGGTGATGTCGCTGACAATATTCAGCAGTAGGCCTATCAGGGTGAAGATGTACAGCGTACCGAACATGACCGGATAGTCTCTGGACACGGTGGCTTCGTAGCCTAAAAGCCCAAGCCCGTTTAGCGAGAACATCACTTCGATAAGCAGCGAACCGGTAAAAAACATACTGATGAACGTGGCTGGAAATCCTGCGATCACCAGCAGCATGGCGTTACGGAAGATATGCCGCCAGAGAATATTTTTCTCGCTAACGCCTTTCGCCCTGGCGGTCACCACATACTGTTTGCGAACTTCATCGAGAAACGAGTTTTTGGTCAGCATGGTCAGGGCGGCAAACCCGCCAATCACTGTGGCGAGCACCGGCAATGTGATATGCCACAGATAGTCGGTTATCTTCTGATACCACGGCAGAGTGTCAAAATTAGGCGAAACCAGCCCGCGTAGCGGGAAGATGTCGTAATACGTACCGCCAGCAAACAGGACAATCAGTACGATGGCGAACAGAAATGCCGGAATGGCATATCCCACGATGATAAACGCGCTGCTCCAGGTATCGAAGCGACTGCCGTTTTGCACGGCTTTGCGTATCCCCAGTGGAATCGACACCAGATAGATTATCAGCGTGCTCCATAACCCCAGCGTTATCGACACCGGTAAGCTTTGCTTAATCAGGTGTAACACCGACGCGCTGCGAAACAGGCTGTCGCCAAAGTCAAAACGCACATAGTCCCAGAGCATCTTGAAATAGCGTTCGTGCATGGGCTTATCAAAACCGTAGCGGTGGGTTAATTCGGCGATCACTTCGGGATCAAGACCGCGGCCGCCACGATACTGGCTCTCACTGATATTGCCCACGCCTGTCCGCGCATGCGTTGCGCCCATGCCGGAGGAACCGCTGCCCGGCATCGCGCCTGGTTGACCAAACTCAATCGCCGCAATCGCCTGATCGACCGGGCCGCCAGGCGCAATCTGCACGATGAAAAAGTTAATGGTGATAATGGCCCACAGCGTCGGAATAATCAGCAGCAATCGGCGAATCAGATAGGCACCCATCTTCGTTCCTTAACGCCGGGCTTCCGGCAATTTCGCCGCTTTGTTCACGTCATACCACCAGGTGTCAAAGCCCAGAGAGTAGACAGGTCGCGTGGTGGGATGCGAGAATTTATCCCAGTACGCCAACCGGTCCGAGGCCATGTACCACATGGGGATCTGGTAGAAATTCCAGGTCAGCACCCGATCGAAGGCTCGACCCAGAGGCAGCAGTTTCTGCTTGTTGCCTTCCCAGCGAATCATTTGTTGAATCAGGTTATCAATCACCGGGCTGCTGACGCCAGGGCCGTTGTAAGACGAATTGATGTAGGCGGAAGACCAGTAGATTTGCAGATCGCTGCCGCTCGGCCAGGGCATTGCCCGCCACAGACGCGGCATCATGTCGTAGTCGCGGGAGCGCATCCGATTGGTGGCCTGTGAAATGTCCACCTGGCGGATGTCCATCTTCACGCCCAACCTTTCCAGGTTATGCTGGAAGGGCATCACCCACTGATTGTTGCCCGCTGAGGGCAGCAGCAGTTCAAACTGTAGCGGTTTGCCTGTGGCGGCATTCACTCGCTGCTGGCCTTTCAGCACCCATCCGGCATCGTTCAACAGCTTATCTGCTTTCAGCAGATTTTCTCGGTCAAAGCCATTGCCGTTCGATTTCGGTGGCTGGTAGATGGAAGTAAACACTTCCGGCGGCAAATCCTTTTTCATCGGTGCCAGCAACACCAGTTCATCCGCATCCGGGTAGCCTCGCGCCGCATACTCGGTATTCAGGAAGTAGCTGTTTGCCCGGCTGTACGCGCCGTAAAACAGGGCTTTGTTCATCCATTCAAAATCAAACGCCAGGCCGATGGCTTCACGGACTTTGCGATCCGCAAACACCGGACGTTGAATATTGAACGTCAGCCAACGAGCATCCTGCGCGGAGTCGTTTTTTTCTTTCTCTTTGACGATGTAATGATTGCTGAAGTTTTTGCCGATGTAGCGGGTCGCCCAATTTTTCGGGCTGGTTTCGGTGCGGTAATCGAAAGCGCCAGCCTTAAAGGCTTCAAAGGCAACATTGTCATCGAGATAGTAATCATAGCGAATCGTGTCGAAGTTCCAGCGACCGCGGTTCACTGGCAGGTTAGCGGCCCAGTAATCTTTCACTCGCGAATAAACCACGTACTGCCCCATGCGCCAGGCGGTGATTTTGTAAGGCCCGCTGGCTAATGGCGGTGTTGAAAGCGGATCGCTGAGCTTATGATTACGCCAGAATTTTTCTGGCATGACGGGCAGCGTGAAGAGGCTAAGCATGTCCTCTTTGCTCGGTTTGGCGAGTTCGATGCGTACGGTTAAAGGGGCGATAGCTTTTACCGTGGTGCCTTTATACACAATGCGGAATTGCGGGACGCCTTCGGTCATGAATTTATGGAAGGTGAACGCCACATCCTGAGCGGTTATTGGCCTGCCATCGTGAAAACGAGCGTGGGGATTGAGCGTGACTTCAGCCCACGAAAAATCGTCGGCATAGCGGGCCATATCGGCAATCAGCGGATAGTAGCTGCCAGGCTCATCATCAGACGTGGTAAACAGCGCGTCATACAGCGCATCGGTGCGTTCAGCGGCATTGCCGCGCAGGGCAAAGCGGTTAAAGTTGTCGTAAGCCCCTAACGCGGAGAGCGTCACCGCACCCCCTTTCGGTGCGGCGGGGTTCACATAGTCGTAGTGGGTGAAGTTAAAGGCATACTTCGGTTCGCCAATCACAGCAAACGCGTAGCTCTCTTTAATGGTTTGCGCGTGCACTGTCAGGGAAAACAGCGTCAGCAGCAACAGACCCATGCGCACAACACTCACCGATATCTCATCCTTCTGCGGTCATTAACAGGCAAGTAGACTCATCCTGTTGAATCATAAGTGACGCTCAGGCCGTTGTGAAATAATTCTCAGGTTTGGCATGGGCTTCTACCAGTTTTTCCAGCGTCAGCGGGCGGCTAATCCAGTATCCCTGCAGGAAATTAACGCCGTGCTGGCGCAGCCAGTTTGCCTGTTCCTGGGTTTCTACGCCTTCGGCAACGGTCACCAGACTCATCTTCTTCGCAAGCGTGAGCACGGCATCCAGCACCGGAGAGGTCACGGTCTCTGTACCGATAGCATTGACGAAGCCACGGTCGATTTTCAGGTAGTCAAATGAATAGCGTTCCAGATAGATAAGCGCGCTGTGGCCGGTGCCGAAATCGTCAATCGCAATTTCATACCCTTCATGATGCAGCCATTCAAAGAGTTTCATCGCCTGGCGCTGATTCAACATATCGCGTTCGGTAATCTCTAACACTAGCTGGAAATAGTTGGGCGGTAACATCGCACTGAGATCGCGTAAATCCTGCTGGAAACTCTCCGCCAACAAATGCGCTGGCGCGATGTTAATGCCAAGTTTCGCCCCTGGCGGCAGGAGTTGTTGTAAGACAGGGGCGTCTTTGGCGATGAGATCAAACAGATGACGCGTTAGCGGGACAATGAGCTGCTGAGCTTCCGCAAAGTTGATAAAAGCATCCGGCGGAATTTCACCTGCACTTGGGTGTTTCCATCTCATCAGCACTTCCACGCCGCGGATTTGCATGGTTTCTGCTTCTACGACGGGCTGGTACACCACATAAAACTGATTGCGCTTGATGGCCGACGTAATCTCTTTACCGGGGCGCAAACGTACAGTCAGCACGTAATAACAGAGCAAGCCCGTCAGCAGCCCGCACATCGCCCCCATCAGCAGCGAGAATTGCATATTCTCCGTCGCCCACGCATCGCCGTAAATGTAGATGGTGAGCGGCAATCCGTTGAGTTTGGCGACCCGCACGGGTTTGCCTTTGAGTGCTCTCTCAGATATGGGCTGAGGGCTAAACGTCGATATCGCCGTGCCATTGGCGACCAGTGCTACGCCGGTGAACTCATTTTGCCTGGAGGAATACAGGATCCACGGCATCAGGCTGGCGTTGATCGAAGCAAAGATCCCACGGTTTTCCATCAAAGGGCTACGGACCCACAGCGCGAAGGCCGGTTTTTGCGGCATCATCGGCGTGCCCGGCAGGATCTCCATATCGATTTTTTTATGGGTATCGACCTGCGGAACTAACTGCTTCATGGGCACATGCATTTCACCGGTTGCAGAGGAACAGGTGGCATTGTCATTTTCGACTAACAGAAACGCCCGTACGTTCAGGCTAAAGGCGGCCCGCGAAGTGAGCTCAGAAGCGACGTCCGCGCAGCGACTCAGGGTCAATGGCTGCAGTTTATCCATCGTGGTGAGCAATTCGCCAAAGTAATCGTTCAGATAGGATTGCAGGTCATGGGTGATGGTGTCGAACTGCGTGGAGCGCTTGTGGTGAAAGAGAGCTAACTGAATGCTTCCCGAAAGCAGGGCGACCACCACTCCCAGCAACAGGCTGGAGAAGAGGATTTTTCGACCGACCGAGAAGTAGCGGGTGAACATAGAGGTATTTTATCCGTGGTATTTGAAACGGTAATTCAACGCCTTGGGACGCCATGCACCGTCTTTCCAGCATAGTCTATTTCGCCATCCTGGCAGGCACGGACGAAAGAAGAAAAAAAAAGCACTGCTTAGCAGTGCTTTCATTTTGACTCTTGCTGTCAGCCAAGGGAAAACCGGCAGCAAGAGAGACATCAGGAACGGCTCAGGACGCGTCGCGCTTCGTTGTAGCGCTTGTTCCAGTAGGGCTCGTTCATGCTGGAAATCGTCACACCGCTGCTGGTGGAAGCATGAACAAACTGGTCATTACCGATGTAAATACCGACATGACGACCCGTAGAACCGGCACGGAACAGGACTAAATCACCGGTACGCAGTTTGCTGCGTGAGATTGATTTGCCCATTTCCTGCTGCTCATAAGTGGAGCGAGGCAGGTCCATACCAAACTGTTCACGGAAGGTACGCTGTACAAAAGCGGAACAATCGATACCACGTTTGGTGTCACCACCCAGACGATAACGAACGCCTTTCCAGCTTGCATATTGTTCCATCAGACGCGACTTAACGTCGAGATTACGCACCATGGATTCAAATTCATCCTGAGAGGCTTGCAGTGATGAAGGATCTTCAGATCCCACAGCATGCGTCTCAGAATGCATATTCTTTGCGGTGTTCGTGGTACTACATGCAGAAAGCAAAACTGCGACTGCTACCGCGGGGATGGCCCGCAGGATGTATCTCAAAATTGGTTGAGATGTGACCATATTGTTTATTTTCCCTTGAAGTCCTTAACGATAAAAACCGTTATAAAAATGCCAAACGTGACGAGACTAAATACCTGCCGACAATGAGACAATTCCCGATTCCCGGAATTGTGCAGTACCGCACAAATTTATTCACTTACTGAATAATTTATCTCTGAAAGGCAAAACGAGATTGAGAGTACCCTATCAGTCCCAGACTGACTAGGCCTTTTCTTGGTTTTTTTATAAGAAATTGTGATAGCGATTGCGGGGTTTCAACTAAGCGGAAAAATGGCGGCAAAACTGCGCGAAAAATAAGCAACCGACTCATTTTTAAGCAGATAATGATGACAGGAAGATGAACGCCTAAATTAAATTTCACTCAGAAAAAACTCAGGGATCCAAAACGATCCCTGATGAGTGCGATTATTTTTTGTTGGAAATTTGTTTAATTTTTGTTTGGGACTGTCGGGAGATGACGATCAAAGAGGGCAATCGTCTTATCGCTGAGCGGTGTCAACAGTATCCACGGCATCCCAATCAGCACCGCGGTTAGCGATCCGACAGCAATATCGGTAAACCAGTGAGCGCCGATCATCACGCGCGGGAAAGCAAAAACCACAAAAATAATCAGGGCAACCCACGCCGCTTTCTGGCCAAAATATCGCCACATAAAGGTCGCGAATATCAGCAGCATCATTCCGTGATCGCCCGGGAAACTGTCCTTCGACGCATCCTTGGTTGAAATATGCAGCAAATCGCTGACCCGATGCACATCAGGGAAAAAGAGAGAAGGGCTGGCGCGTTTTACCGGCATTAAATGTTGCGCTAACTGATTTACCACCACGGCGGAAAGTAACATCACCAGGCCGATAATCATGATTCTTCGACGCCCTGCTGAGGGTTCTTTCAGCCAGAAGCTCAGCATCAAGCCGCCCATGGCCAGCAGCGAGCACCCGTCAAAAGCGCGGTTATTGGTAATGGCCAGCAACCAGACGTAGGCTCGATTCTGCGCCACGCCCTGGTTGAAGAAATGAAAGATCGCGGAATCGACAGGGAACCAAAAGCCATGGTTTGGCATCAGGTACCAGCTGAGAAAGAGCGCAAAACCGGCGACATTAAGCAGTAAAATAAGGGGAATTCGAGTTTTCATAGCACAATCTTCAAGACAAAAAACAACGTCGGACCATACCGACGTTAACTTAAACGAAGCTTCAACAAGGCGGACTGCAAACTGTTCCAGTCCGTTTCGGTATCATTAATCAGTTCGATGCGGCTGTCCGGTGGCGCAACGGCCTGGGTTTCAATTCGCAGATCCGCACCCTGACGGTTGATTCTCACTAATCCTTCCTGGATTCGCAGCACACCTTTTACTCTGGAAACCGGCGCCAGACGGGCCCATTCCAAAATGCCGATGGTATCGAAGACGGTATCTGCATCAAAAATCCAGCCGCAGGCCTGATGGCCCTGACCGCTATTGATACTGCGACGCCAGTGCTGATGCTCAGGCAGAGATAATGCTGCCAGCCCTTTGTTGGAGGCGTGGCTGTGCGAATGGGCCGCGCTTTCCGGGAGCTGTGCCAGATTACGACGCGGCAAATCGAGCAGCGAAGCGTCGATCTCACCTTGAGTTGTTTCAACAAACTGACGATCGCCGCCAAAGTTGTCCCACCAGGTGCTGAAGGCGACTTTGCTTTCCTGCGTTGCCCGGTCGCTTTTGTTGGCCACAATGATGTCTGCCGCAGCGAGCTGATCGCGGAAGTTTTCATTGTTCACCACTTTCTCATCCAGCAACTGGCGAGGGTCGAGCACGCAAAGCGTGGCACGCAATTCAATCCACGGTTCATACACTGGTGCGGTCAGAATATCGAGGATCTGCTTTGGATGACCGAGCCCCGTTGGTTCAATCAACAGACGATCGGGTTTGGCCTGGCGCAGCAACGTATTAAGCCCAACTTGCATAGGTAAACCGTTGACACAACACATGCAGCCGCCGGGGATCTCTTTGAGCAATGCGCCGCTGTCGGCCAGCAAAGCGCCGTCGATCCCGACTTCACCGAACTCATTCACCAGCACAGCCCATTTTTCATTAGCAGGTTTGTTGGCCAGTAAATGGAGAATCGAGGTCGTTTTACCGCTGCCAAGAAAACCGGTAATCAGGTTGGTTATGGTCACGTGGGCTCCAGGTTGCATAACGGTGTCAGTGTAATACTGTAACAAGAACCCGTTATCCTGGCGAAAAACGACGGAAAAGAGAAGGGAATGCGCGGACAGAAGGGGATTCTGTCCGCTAAAAAGCAGGAACTGTTAAATCTTGAGGGTATTCTTCACCGCCTGACGAGCACCTTGCTGAACAAGTCGCTGCCAGGCTTGCTGAATTTCGGTCACAAATCGAGTGTTCTGCGGCAGGTCCTGGCCAAAAATCTCGCTCAGCGTGAGCAGGGCGGTGACGCGGTCGTCTTCGCTACTGGAGGCGACAATAGCTTTGATCTTATCCGCAAGCGGATCGCGAACATCAATAGCATGCCCGTTTTCATCGGTGCCGCTGACGTAACGCATCCAGCCCGCTACGCCCAGGGCAAGCAGGGGCCACTGGCTTTCGCGTTCCAGATGGACACGAATGCCCTCTAGCATGCGCTGTGGCAGTTTTTGACTGCCGTCCATCGCAATTTGCCAGGTGCGGTGTTTCAACGCTGGGTTAGTGAAGCGTGTGATGAGGCTGTCGGCATAAGCCTGCAAATCAACGCCCGTAATGCGTAAGGTTGGCGCTTGTTCCTGCATCATTAACTGTAAGGCGGCGTCGCGGAAATCCTCGTCTTGCATGCAGTCGCTGATGTGGTCATAGCCCGCCAGATAGCCAAGATAGGCGAGGAACGAATGGCTGCCGTTCAGCATCCGCAGTTTCATCTGTTCCCAGGGAAGAACATCACTCACCATCTGTGCGCCAGCCAGTTCCCACTCAGGACGGCCTGCGACAAAGTTATCTTCAACGACCCATTGAATGAACGGCTCACTGCTGATCGCGCAGGGATCTTCAACGCCCAGCGTCGCTGTGATTTCAGCTAGCGATTCTTCCGTTGCGGCCGGAACGATCCTGTCGACCATGGTGCCCGGAAAACTGACGTGTTCAGCAATCCACTCGGCGAGTTCAGGCGAACGCTTCTGTGCCATGCCCAGCACGGCATTTTTCACCACATGGCCGTTGTCAGGAATGTTGTCGCAAGACAGAACCGTAAACGGAGCCAACCCGCGTTCGCGGCGGCGATGCAACGCTTCCACCAGAATGCCAGGGGCAGAGTGGGGTTCTGCAGGATTTTCCAGATCGTGGACGATCCGCGGTTGTGTCACATCCAGACGGCCCGTTGCCGGATCGATGCAATACCCTTTTTCAGTGATCGTCAGGGAAACAATCGCCACCTGCGGCTCACAAAATTTTTCGATGATCGCCGCCAGAGAGTCGAGCTTTGCATTGAGGCACTCATGCACCGCGCCAATCACAATGGGCTGATTGCCGTCCGCCCCTTTTTCCAGCACGGTATAAAGATGATCCTGAGCGCGAAGCTGACTCATCAGCACATCGCCGCTGAACAGGCTGATTTCGCATAGTCCCCAGTCGCCACCTTTCGCATTAAGCACCCGGTCGGTCAGTAACGCCTGATGCGCACGATGAAATGCCCCAAACCCGAAATGCACAATTCGCGAACGGAGCTGCTGACGGTCATACTGAGGCAACTGTACGTTGTCAGGGAGCGTCGCGGTGGCAATCGTCTTCATTATATAAACACCTGCTTAACCATTAATTAACAACGAGCAGTGTAAAGTTATATGACAGCAAATTGAATTGGTGTGCCGTATTTATCCGGGGAATGTGAGCTGGATCAATCAATGTCAGGCCGAAAATTGACCCTGCTAAATAAACATGTATGGTAGTCGTCATCGAAGTGACCAATATTGGTATGACAACTTAAGAGGGTGAAACAATGGAACAAACCTGGCGTTGGTATGGACCGAATGATCCGGTTTCTCTTGATGATGTGCGCCAGGCTGGCGCCACCGGTGTTGTGACGGCACTGCACCATATTCCGAACGGTCAGGTCTGGCCGGTCGACGAGATTCAGGCTCGCAAGGCATTACTGGCCGAAAAAGGGCTGACCTGGTCGGTAGTCGAAAGCATTCCGGTACACGAAGACATCAAAACCCAGTCTGGTGAGTGCAAAACCTGGATTGCGAACTATCAGCAGAGCATCCGTAATCTGGCTGCCTGTGGCATTGATACCGTGTGCTACAACTTCATGCCGATTCTGGACTGGACGCGTACTGACCTCGAATACACGCTGCCAGATGGCTCAAAAGCGCTGCGTTTCGACCAGATTGCCTTTGCCGCCTTTGAAATCCATATCCTCAAACGCCCTGGCGCGGAAGCTGATTACAGTGCTGAAGAGCAGAAGCAGGCGCAGGATTACTTCAACAAGATGAGCGCGGCAGAAATCGAAAAGCTGACCCGCAACATCATCGCTGGCCTGCCTGGCGCGGAAGAGGGTTACACCCTCGACCAGTTCCGTCAGCGTCTGGCGGAATATGACCACATCAGCAAAGACACGCTGCGTGAAAACATGGCTGTTTTCCTTCGCGCCATCGTACCGGTCGCTGAAGAAGTGGGCGTGCGCCTGGCTGTGCACCCGGACGATCCACCGCGTCCAATCCTCGGTCTGCCGCGTATTGTTTCAACCATTGAAGATATGCAGTGGCTGAAAGAGACCGTCGACAGCATCAATAACGGTTTCACCATGTGTACCGGCTCGTACGGTGTGCGTGCAGATAACGACCTGGTGAAAATGATTGAGACCTTTGGCGATCGCATTCACTTCACTCACCTGCGTGCCACCTGCCGCGAAGAGAATCCGAAGACGTTCCACGAAGGTTCTCACCTGAACGGTGACGTGAACATGGTTGCGGTGGTCGATGCCATTCTGTCTGAAGAGTCTCGCCGTAAGAAAGCAGGCGATCTGCGTCCGATTCCATTCCGTCCGGACCACGGCCATCAGATGCTGGACGATCTGAAAAAGAAAACTAACCCGGGATATTCGGCGATTGGCCGCCTGAAAGGCATGGCTGAAGTGCGCGGTGTTGAGCTGACGCTCAAGATGACCAAATACCCTGAACTGCTGTAACGGACACTGCCGGATGGCGGCTAATGCCTTATCCGGCCTACAACACGTTTGGCGGTTCAAACCGTAGGCCTGCTAAGCGTAGCGCCAGCAGGCAATAAAAAAGGGCAACTCAAATGAGTTGCCCTTTTTCCGTTTCGGCATCGATCAGTCTGCGCGACCCATATAGCGTTTTTCTTCGATATGGATACGAATTTTCTCGCCAGCGCTGAGATATTCCGGAACCTGAACGACCAGGCCAGTCGTCAGTGTCGCAGGTTTGTTGCGGGCACTTGCTGACGCGCCTTTAATGCCAGGAGCCGTTTCTACAATTTCCAGATCAACGGTCTGTGGCAGTTCGAGCGCCAGTAACTGGCCGTCCCACAGAAGAACCTGCATATCCGGCATACCGCCTTCAGGAATAAAGAGCAGCTCTTCTTCAATCTGATCTTTGGTGAAGGTGTACGGCGTGTAATCTTCTTTATCCATGAAAACGTATTCGTTTCCATCGATGTAAGAAAAGTCCACGAAACGACGGTTGAGGCTCACGGTGTCCACGATGTCATCGCCTTTAAAGCGTTCTTCCACTTTCAGGCCGGTACGCACGTCGGCGAAGCGCATTTTGTACAGGGTCGCTGCACCACGGGCGCTCGGGGACTGGATATCGATGTCTTTCACAATCAGCAATTTGCCGTTGTAATTCAGCACCATACCTTTTTTGATTTCATTCGCTCTTGGCATTGCAATAATCCTGTTTCAAAAGAGTCAAAAATATCGCGTCAAAGTACTCGTGCCGGGGCTTTCAGGCAAGTGGAATTCGCCGGATTTGTGAAAAGGTGATAAGGTGCGGTTCCCGCTAAATGAGAGACTCAATGATGGATTGCCGACCGGACTGTGGCGCCTGCTGTACCGCGCCTTCGATTTCCAGCCCGATCCCGGGAATGCCTGAGGGCAAACCTGCTAACACACCCTGTGTGCAGCTTGATGCTCAACAGCGCTGTAAGATTTTTGGCTCACCGCTGCGTCCAAAAGTGTGCGCCGGGCTGAAGCCTTCCTTCGAGATGTGCTCCACCAGCCGTGAACTGGCGATGACTTACCTTATTCACCTGGAAGCCCTTACCGCACCTTAAACGTCTTTAATTTTTAACAGGCCGACAGCGCTCAGCACGCACATCACCAGCGCAATCCAGAACACCGCATGATAGCTCCAGATTTCTGCCACAACGCCTGCCATTGAACCCGCGATTATCCAACCCACACGCGTCGTGTTGCTGTAAAGCGTGGTGGCGGCTCCGGCCTGGCCAGGCATCAAATCCTGAAAATAGAGCATGCCAATCCCGGCGAGAATACCGATATAGATAGCGTTCAGCAGTTGCATTACCAGCAACAGAGCAGGGGAATGCACGGTGAGCATACCTGCATAAAACAGCACGCCAGCGACCACGGCGATACGCATCAGGAAGCGCTTGCCAAAGCGCTTTGCGTAGTAACCGGCTATCAGCATGGTAGGAATTTCAAGGCCCGCGGCGGTGCCCATCATCACGCCGACCAGTTTCTCCGGCAGATGCAATTCACTGATGATAAACAGCGGCATATTGATGATGTACAGGCTGTTGGTGCCCCACATCAGGGTGCAAATACCGAACAGCAACAGCGCATCGCGGCGGTTGGTGCGCGGCGCTTCAATATGCGTACCGGCTGCTGGGCGTGCTTTCAGCATGCTCGGCAGGAACATCCAGACGATGATTGCACAAACAATATAAGCCGCTGCTGCGGACAGATACATCGCGGTAAAACCAAACCCCATTGCCAGCGCATAGGCGATCGGCGGGCCAATCACCCAGGCCAGAGAAACCTGAGCACGCAGGATGGAGCTGAACATGACGGCTTCGCGGCCCGTTTTATCCGCATGCTCACGCGCCAGCGCGAACATTTGTGGGTTTGATGTCGAGCCGAAGCTGCTCAGAAAGACGCCGATAAACAGCAGAATGAAATAGTTCCGGTTCCAGGCGAACAGCACGCAGGCCAGCATGCCCAGCAAGCAGCAAAAGACGATGAGCTTTTTTCTGTCGCCCTGCCTGTCGGAACGCCCCGCCAAAAACTGGCTGACCAGAATGCCGATCACCGCACTGCCGGTAAAGAAGAACCCCACCATCGCCGGGCGGACGTGAACCTCTTCGGTCAGAAATAAGCTCAGCGTGGGCGTCTGCAATGCGCCGGCAATTCCTGTGAGGAAAGCGACGAGCAGAAAAGCGGAGGACGTCAGGTCAAATCCCCTACGAGGGGCGGCAGCGGTCGTGTTCAGCATGTTGGGTTATCAGAGGATCAGCAAGACGCAGGAGTTTACGCTGACTGTCAGAAAATAAACAGGGAGCGCGTCAAGTTAGACACGAAAAATCAAAATGGCATTTCACTCCTGAAATACTTGGCGCTGAAGGTGGCTGAACGAAGCGCTGAAACGCGTTTTGAGCTTCAGCAAATGTGGCGAGAATGATAATAAAATGTGCAGTAGCTCTAAATTCTTACATCAGAAAGCCAACTTTGCTTGCAGATTAATCAAGGCTGACACAGACTTCTTGAAACGTTTCAGCGTCGTTCTGAAGTCAGTACGCCTCAGGGTGGCGCATTTTTTCTCACCATGGCTGAAACGATTCAATTCAGCGAGAGAGGAGACCCATGTTCCAGTTATCAGCTCAGGATATTCATCCTGGCCAACAGGCCGGGAATAAAGAAGAGGCCATTCGCCAGATAGCGTCAGCGCTGGTGAACGCCGGCAATGTCGCCGGAGGTTACGTCGACGGAATGCTGGCTCGCGAGCAGCAAACCTCCACGTTTCTTGGCAATGGCATTGCCATTCCCCATGGCACCACCGACACCCGCGACCAGGTGCTGAAAACCGGCGTTCAGGTTTATCAGTTCCCACAGGGTGTGAGCTGGGGCGAAGGCCAGACGGCTTACGTCGCTATTGGTATCGCCGCCAGTTCTGATGAACACCTCGGTTTGCTGCGTCAGCTGACTCATGTACTGAGCGACGACAGCGTGGCCGAACAGCTGAAAAGCGCGACCACAGCGGAAGAGCTGCGTGCACTGCTGATGGGAGAAAAACAGAGCGAAGCGCTGAAACTCGATAACGAGACGCTGTCGCTGGATGTCGCGGCGACGGATCTGGTGACGTTGCAGGCACTGAACGCAGCGCGCCTGAAAGAAGCCGGTGCGGCTGATGCGGTCTTTGTGGCTCACGTCATTAATGACAAGCCGCTGAACCTGGGCCAGGGCATCTGGCTGAACGACAGTGCTGAAGGCAACCTGAAAAGTGCGGTTGCTGTCAGCCGTGCCGCGGCACCGTTTGCCGTTGACGGGCAATCAGCTGCATTGCTGGTGACCGTTGCCATGGCCGATGAACAGCCGACTTCGGTCCTTAATCGCCTGAGTGCGTTGCTGCTGGAGAACAAAGCTGAACGTTTGCTGAATGCGGACGCGGCGACGCTGCTTGCGTTGCTGACCAGTGATGAAGCGCCAGCGGAAGATGTACTGAGCGCCGAGTTTGTGGTGCGTAACGAACACGGTCTGCATGCACGTCCGGGCACCATGTTGGTCAACACTATTAAGCAATTCAACAGTGACATTACCGTTACCAACCTCGACGGCAGCGGTAAACCTGCCAATGGGCGTAGCCTGATGAAAGTCGTCGCGCTGGGTGTGAAGAAAGGCCATCGTCTGCGTTTCACCGCTCAGGGTGAAGATGCGCAGGTGGCACTGAATGCCATCGGTGAAGCCATCGCCGCCGGTCTTGGGGAGGGCGCATAATGAGCAGACGTGTTGCTACTATTACCTTAAACCCGGCCTACGATCTCGTCGGTTTCACACCAGAAGTTGAACGGGGTGAAGTGAACCTGGTTCGCACCACCGGCCTGCACGCCGCGGGCAAAGGCATTAACGTCGCCAAAGTGCTCAAAGATTTGGGCATTGATGTCACCGTGGGCGGCTTCCTGGGAAAAGACAACCAGGACGGTTTTCAGCAGCTCTTCAGCGAGCTTGGCATCGCCAACCGTTTCCAGGTCGTCCAGGGCCGTACGCGTATTAACGTCAAGCTGACGGAAAAAGACGGCGAAGTAACCGATTTTAACTTCTCCGGTTTTGAAGTGACGGCAAATGACTGGGAACGTTTCGTCAACGATTCCCTCACCTGGTTAGGGCAGTTCGACATGGTCTGCGTGAGCGGCAGTTTGCCCGCAGGCGTGAGCCCGGAAGCGTTCACCGACTGGATGACTCGCCTGCGCAGCCAGTGCCCTTGCATCATTTTCGACAGCAGTCGTGAAGCGCTGGTGGCTGGACTGAAAGCGGCGCCATGGCTGGTGAAGCCAAACCGTCGCGAGCTGGAAATCTGGGCAGGCCGTAAGTTGCCAGAGATGAAAGACGTGATTGAAGCCGCGCACGCTTTGCGTGAGCAAGGCATCGCCCACGTGGTGATTTCACTGGGTGCTGAAGGCGCACTGTGGGTCAACGCTTCCGGTGAATGGATTGCCAAGCCGCCGTCAGTGGAAGTCGTCAGCACAGTGGGTGCCGGGGATTCCATGGTCGGCGGTCTGATTTACGGCCTGTTGATGCGTGAATCCAGTGAACACACTTTACGTCTGGCGACCGCGGTGGCTGCACTGGCCGTCAGTCAAAGTAACGTAGGTATTACCGATCGTACCCAGTTGGCCGCGATGATGGCGCGCGTTGACTTACAACCCTTCAATTAACAGCAGGAGAGGCATAATGAAAACGCTGCTGATTATCGACTCCGGACTCGGACAGGCGCGCGCCTATATGGCGAAAACCCTGCTGGGGGCGGCGGCCCAAAAGGCCCATTTAGAGATTATCGACAACCCGAACGATGCTGAACTGGCTATCGTGTTGGGCTCTGCGCTGCCTGCTGACAGCGCGCTGAACGGCAAACAGGTTTACCTCGGCGACGTCAATCGCGCTGTGGCACATCCGGAACTGTTCCTGAGCGAGGCTAAATCCCACGCCGAACCTTATGCGACCCCAGCGGCGCTGGTTCCAGTTGCCAAAAGCGGGGCTAAACGCATTGTGGCCGTTACCGCGTGCCCAACAGGTGTGGCGCATACCTTTATGGCGGCTGAAGCCATCGAAACCGAAGCGAAAAAACGCGGCTGGTGGGTAAAAGTAGAAACGCGTGGCTCTGTTGGTGCAGGCAACGCCATTACGCCGGAAGAAGTGGCTGAAGCCGATCTGGTTATCGTTGCCGCAGATATCGAGGTGGACCTGGCGAAATTCGCGGGCAAACCGATGTATCGCACTTCCACGGGGCTGGCGCTGAAGAAAACCGCTCAGGAACTGGATAAGGCCGTTGTTGAAGCTCAGCCTTATCAGCCTTCTGGCAACGTCCAGTCTGCGAGCAAAGATAGCGGTAAGAAAGGCGGGGCGTACAGCCACCTGCTGACCGGTGTTTCTTATATGCTGCCGATGGTCGTCGCGGGCGGTCTGTGTATCGCACTGTCTTTCGCGTTCGGGATTACGGCCTTTAAAGAAGAGGGCACGCTGGCGGCGGCGCTGATGCAAATCGGTGGCGGTTCCGCATTCGCTCTGATGGTGCCAGTGCTGGCAGGGTATATCGCCTTCTCTATCGCAGACCGTCCAGGCCTGACGCCGGGTCTTATCGGCGGTATGCTCGCAGTGAGCACTGGCTCTGGCTTTATCGGCGGGATCATCGCTGGTTTCCTCGCGGGTTATGTCGCGAAAATGATCAGCACCAAAGTGAAGCTGCCGCCAAGTATGGAAGCGCTGAAACCGATTCTGATCATTCCGCTGCTTTCCAGCCTGATTGTGGGCCTGGCGATGATCTACCTGATCGGTAAACCTGTTGCGGGTATTCTGGCGGGTCTGACTCACTGGCTGCAAACCATGGGCACGGCGAACGCGGTTCTGTTGGGGGCAATCCTTGGCGGGATGATGTGTACTGATATGGGCGGGCCGGTGAACAAGGCGGCGTATGCCTTCGGCGTCGGTCTGCTGAGTACACAAACCTATGCGCCGATGGCGGCGATTATGGCGGCCGGAATGGTGCCACCGCTGGCGCTGGGTCTGGCAACGATTGTTGCACGCAATAAGTTTGATAAAGCGCAGCGTGAAGGCGGTAAAGCGGCGTTGGTGCTGGGGCTGTGCTTCATCACCGAAGGGGCGATTCCTTTCGCTGCCCGTGACCCAATGCGTGTTCTGCCTTGCTGTATCGTTGGTGGAGCAGTGACTGGGGCTATCTCCATGGCGATCGGCGCGAAACTGATGGCACCACACGGTGGTCTGTTCGTTCTGCTGATCCCAGGCGCTATCACGCCGGTGCTGGGTTACCTGATGGCGATTATCGCCGGTACGCTGGTAGCGGGTCTCTCTTATGCGGTGCTGAAACGCCCTGAAGCAGAAGTTGTGGCGAAAGCGGCTTAATTCAGACGCGTTAAAAAAGGGCCGACTATTCGGCCCTTGAGACTGATGACAGACCTCTAACGAATGCAGTTTGTCATTAGTGACCGAACAACAAATAAGGAAAATCAATTTATTGATTTTCGGCTGATAACCACAAAGAAGGAAAAACCACGCTTTTTCCTTCTTTGTCAGCAATAAGAAGGGCCGACTATTCGGCCCTTTTTCTTTTTATGCAGCGGCAACTTCTGTTTGCTGCGCCTTCAGCCAGGCAATTTCTTCCGCCCAGATATCCGGATTGATGGTTTCCAGAATCAATGGGATGCCGTCGAAGCGGTTGTCTTGCATTATCCAGCGGAAAGCATCATGTCCGATGTTGCCTTCGCCCAGACTGTGGTGGCGGTCGACACGGCTGCCAAAGGTACTTTTGGCATCGTTCAGGTGCATACCGCGCAGATAGTCAAAGCCCACGATACGTTCGAAATCGGCAAAGGTTTTTTCACACGCTTCGGCGGTGCGTAAGTCGTAACCCGCCGCAAAAGCGTGGCAGGTATCGATGCAGACACCGACGCGAGATTTGTCTTCCACGCCGTCGATAATGGCCGCCAGATGTTCAAATTCGAAGCCCAGATTACTTCCCTGACCCGCCGTGTTTTCGATAACGGCAACCACGCCTTCTGTCTGCGAAAGTGCGATGTTGATCGACTCCGCAATACGCGCCAGGCATTCATCAACAGGGATTTGCATCAGGTGGCTACCCGGGTGGAAGTTCAGCAGAGACAGCCCAAGCTGTTCGCAACGCTGCATCTCATCCAGAAACGCCTCGCGGGATTTTTCCAGCGCGTCGGCGACAGGGTGGCCCAGGTTAATGAGGTAGCTATCGTGGGGCAGAATTTGCGCCGAACTGAAGTGGTATTTTTCACAAGCCGCTTTGAAGTCGTCAATCACGTCGCTGGTGAGCGGGGCGGCGCGCCACTGGCGCTGGTTCTTGGTGAACAGGGCAAACGCGGTGGCACCGATTTCCGCTGCCCGGATAGCAGCATTTGCCACGCCGCCGGAAGCGCTGACGTGGGCTCCGATGTATTTCATAAAAAACTCCTGTTAACCCCGCCGAGGGGAAATCATCACAAAGGCTAATCATAGCGAGGATAACAGGAGAGTGGTACTGCCCTTATGCCATCAGGGCATGAACCGCTACGTTAATGATGCCGCCGCCCACTATCAGCCACACGAATAATACCAACGCCATCAGCAGAGGTTTTGCACCTGCTTTTTTCAGCGCGCTGACGTGGGTGGTCAAGCCCAGGGCGGCCATTGCCATTGCCAACAGAACGGTATCCAGTGTGACCAGCATATCGACGACTGCTTTTGGTAACAGGTGGAACGAGTTGAAAATGGCGACCACGATGAACAGGATGGCAAACCACGGAATCGTGATTTTGCTTTTCTCACCGTTTCCGGCTGGAGCCAGTTGCTTAACGCGAGCCGCCAGAATCAACAGGAACGGAGCCAGCATCATCACGCGCAGCATTTTGGCGATAACCGCGGCATTCTCAGCATCCGGGCTAACGGCATGTCCCGCAGCCACAACCTGCGCCACTTCATGCATGGTAGAACCCATATAAATGCCGTACGTCTCAGGGCTGAACCAGTGCGCCAACAGCGGGTACATGGCCGGATAGAGGAAAATCGCAATTGTGCCGAAAATCACCACTGTGGCTACGGCAACCGTCACTTTACTGGATTCCGCTTTCACTACGGGCTCAGTGGCTAATACTGCTGCGGCCCCGCAGATACTGCTGCCCGCGCCAATCAGCCAACTGGTGTGCTTATCCAGACCAAACACTTTTTGCCCCAGCAAGGTCGCCAGCATAAAGGTGCTGGTGAGCGTCAGCACATCAATAGCGATGCCGCTGATCCCTACGTCCGCAATTTGCGAAAACGTCAGACGAAAGCCATAAAGAATGATACCCAGGCGCAGCAAATGCTGTTTGGCAAACAACACGCCGCCGTCGCAGCGCTGCCAGATTTTGGGGTAAACCGTGTTGCCGATAACCATCCCCAGCAGGATTGCCAGCGTCAGGGCGCTAAAGCCCGCACCAGAAATCGCCGGAAAACTGCCTGCCCATAACGCGACGCCGGTGATCAACGCGCTCAGCGCCAGCCCGGGAATGAAGTGCCACAGCGAGTGGCGATGCGTATTGAGAGTGAGTGCTGTCATAACCTTCTCCTTTATCTGGGCTAAAGGTTACGCCGGGCTGGTTTAAAGATAAAATTGATTATATATTTATAATCAATCGTAATAACTGGTATATCCGTCATACTTCGAGCCGCAGGGCTTTGGTCTGTCGCTCGATTTATCCAGGGCATCAATGAGGAATCCCATGCACATCACCCTACGCCAACTGGAAGTGTTCGCCGAAGTCCTGAAGAGTGGCTCGACCACCCAGGCCTCACAGATGCTGGCGCTTTCGCAGTCGGCGGTCAGTGCGGCGCTCACCGATCTTGAAGGGCAGTTGGGCGTTCAGCTGTTTGACCGCTTCGGTAAACGGCTGGTGGTTAACGAGCATGGGCGGCTGCTTTACCCGCGTGCGTTGGCGACGCTGGAGCAGGCCACGGAAATCGAGCAGTTGTTCCGTGAAGACAACGGCGCGATCCGTGTGTTTGCCAGCAGCACTATTGGCAATTACATCCTGCCGGAAGTGATCGCTCGCTACCGCCGGGATTTCCCTGCTTTGCCACTCGAACTGAGCGTCGGCAATAGCCAGGATGTGATTAACGCCGTCAGCGATTTCCGGGTCGATATCGGGCTGATTGAAGGCCCGTGTCATTCGGCGGACATCATCGCCGAGCCGTGGCTGGAAGATGAGCTGGTGGTGTTTGCCGCACCGGGTTCCTCTTTATTAGAAGGGGAGGTGACGCTGGCACGTCTCGCCGCCGCCCAATGGATCTTGCGTGAAAAAGGTTCCGGTACCCGCGAACTGGTCGATTATCTGCTGCTTTCCCATCTCCCCGAATTTCGTCTCGGTATGGAATTAGGCAATTCTGAAGCCATTAAACATGCCGTCCGCCATGGGCTTGGCATTAGCTGTCTCTCACGCAGAGTGATTGCCGAGCAGCTCGACAGCGGCACGCTGGTTGAAGTGCAGGTCCCGCTCCCACGCCTGACGCGCATGCTCTGGCGGATCCACCATCGACAAAAACACCTCTCCAATGCCCTCAAGCGCTTCCTGCGTTACTGCGAGATCTAACGGCCTGGCAAAGCGGCAACATAAGGGCTTTACTTATAATCCGCGAGCCATCATGAAGCTCTCTTATAACTGCGCATTTCCACCGGATGGAACGGTGATCGTCTGCTAGAATTGCGCCTCATTTTTTGGATGGACAGCATTTTTATATGGTTTCCGAAACTAAAACCACAGAAGCGCCCGCGCTGCGTCGCGAACTCAAGGCGCGTCACCTGACGATGATCGCCATTGGCGGATCAATCGGTACAGGGTTATTTGTTGCCTCTGGGGCAACCATTTCACAGGCGGGCCCTGGCGGCGCTCTGCTTTCTTATATGCTTATCGGTCTGATGGTTTACTTCCTGATGACAAGCCTCGGTGAACTGGCGGCTTATATGCCGGTATCCGGTTCGTTTGCGACCTACGGTCAGAACTATGTCGAAGAAGGCTTTGGTTTCGCACTCGGCTGGAACTACTGGTACAACTGGGCTGTGACCATCGCGGTTGACCTCGTTGCTGCACAGTTGGTCATGAACTACTGGTTCCCGGACACCCCAGGCTGGATCTGGAGCGCACTGTTCCTCGGCATCATGTTCCTGCTGAACTGGATCTCCGTTAAAGGCTTTGGTGAAGCTGAATACTGGTTCTCGCTGATCAAAGTGACCACCGTCATTATCTTTATCATTGTCGGCGTGTTGATGATTTTCGGCATCTTTAAAGGCGCGCAGCCAGTGGGCTGGAGCAACTGGACAACCGGCGATGCACCGTTTGCCGGGGGCTTTGCGGCGATGATTGGCGTGGCGATGATTGTCGGCTTCTCCTTCCAGGGCACTGAGCTTATCGGTATCGCTGCGGGTGAATCCGAAGACCCGGAGAAGAACATTCCTCGCGCGGTGCGTCAGGTATTCTGGCGTATCCTGCTGTTCTATGTGTTCGCTATCCTGATTATCAGCCTGATCATTCCTTACACCGATCCAAGTCTGCTGCGTAATGACGTGAAAGATATCTCCGTCAGCCCGTTCACGCTGGTCTTCCAGCACGCCGGTCTGCTGTCTGCGGCGGCGGTGATGAACGCCGTTATCCTGACTGCGGTTCTGTCTGCGGGTAACTCCGGGATGTATGCGTCCACACGTATGCTGTACACCCTGGCTTGTGACGGCAAAGCGCCACGTATTTTCTCCAAACTGTCGAAAGGCGGCGTGCCACGCAACGCGCTGTATGCCACCACGGTTATCGCCGGGCTGTGCTTCCTGACCTCCATGTTTGGCAACCAGACCGTTTACCTGTGGCTGCTTAACACGTCCGGTATGACGGGCTTTATCGCCTGGCTGGGCATTGCCATCAGTCATTATCGTTTCCGTCGTGGTTACGTGATGCAAGGGCACGACATTAACGATTTGCCATACCGCTCTGGTTTCTTCCCGTTAGGGCCAATCTTCGCCTTTGTGCTGTGCCTGATTATCACGCTCGGCCAGAACTACGAAGCCTTCCTGAAAGACACCATTGACTGGGGCGGCGTAGCGGCAACCTACATTGGTATTCCGCTGTTCCTCGCCATCTGGTTTGGCTACAAAATTGCGAAGGGCACCCATTTCGTGCGTTACAGCGAAATGCACTTCCCGGAACGCTTCAAGAAGTAATCATCAGAAGCTTTCTGCCCAAACCCTCCCATCGTGGAGGGTTTTTTCTTTGTGTTATCCGTTGTTTCTGCTGACACACATGGTCACAATTAAATTGATAATTGTTATCATTCTCTTTATCATCTTCGCACTTTCAGGATGAAGCCACTCCCCCGCATCTTGTCCGAGGACGCCTCCGGACCAGGGTGACCAGCCACATCTCTTTTGACTCAGACACGTTGACGCGCGTCGCATCAGGCGGGCGAGAGACGGTGAGCTTTTTTTGTTGTGTTTACCTCATGGAGAATGGAAATGTTCAGGTTGAATCCCATCGTTCGGGGCGGGTTGTGCGCGTCCGTATTCACACTGGCGACGCCAGTTCTTGCCGCTAATGACGGCGAAACGCTGGTGGTTACCGCCGCGGCCACGGAGCAAAGCGTGAAGGACGCGCCTGCCAGTATCAGCGTGATTACCCAGCAGGATCTGCAGCGTCGCCCGGTACAGAATCTGAAAGATGTTCTCCAGGATGTGCCTGGCGTGCAACTCACCAACGAAGGTGATAACCGCAAAGGCGTGAGTCTGCGCGGTCTGGACAGCAGCTACACCCTGATTCTGGTGGATGGCAAACGCGTCAATTCCCGTAACGCCGTTTTCCGTCATAACGACTTTGACCTGAACTGGATCCCGGTGGATGCCATCGAGCGAATCGAAGTGGTGCGCGGCCCGATGTCCTCGCTTTACGGCTCTGATGCGCTCGGCGGCGTGGTGAATATCATCACCAAAAAGATTGGCCAGAAATGGCATGGTTCCGTTACGGCGGACACCACCCTTCAGGAACACCGTGACCGTGGCGATACCTATAACGGCCAGTTCTTCACCAGCGGCCCACTGGTTGACGGCGTGCTGGGCATGAAAGCTTATGGCAATTTGTCTAAGCGCGAAAAAGACGAACAGCAGAAATCCTCCACTACCGCCAGCGGCGAATCTCCTCGTATCGAGGGGTTCACCAGCCGCGATGCAAACGTCGAATTAGCCTAGACGCCAAACGACAATCACGACTTCACCGCAGGATACGGGTTCGACAGGCAGGACAGGGATTCCGACTCGCTCGACAAAAACCGTCTTGAGCGCCAAAACTACTCCTTGAGCCACAATGGACGCTGGGATGTCGGCAACAGCGAACTGAAGTTCTACGGCGAAAAAGTGGATAACAAAAACCCGGAGCAGGCCGGGGTGATCACGTCTGAGAGCAACTCCATCGACGGCAAATATGTTCTGCCGTTGAGCCCCATCAATCAGTTGCTGACGCTCGGCGGTGAATGGCGTCACGACAAGCTTGAAGATCCGGTGAATTTAAAAGGCAGCGGTAACACCTCAGCCAGCCAGTACGCGCTGTTTATTGAAGACGAATGGCGGATTTTTGAGCCGCTGGCGCTGACCACCGGCGTGCGTATGGACGACCACGAAACGTACGGCGATCACTGGAGCCCGCGCGCCTATCTGGTCTATAACGCGACCGATACCGTCACGGTCAAAGGTGGCTGGGCAAACGCGTTTAAAGCCCCGTCTTTATTGCAGCTTAGCCCGGACTGGACAACAGGTTCCTGTCGTGGCGCTTGTGAAATCGTCGGTAGCCCGGACCTGAAACCGGAAACCAGCGAAAGCTACGAACTGGGGCTCTATTACGCGGGTGAAGAAGGCTGGCTGGAAGGCGTGCAGGGCAGTATCACGACCTTCCAGAACAACGTGGACGATCGTATCAGCATCAGCCGTACCGCCAACGTTAATCAGGCAAAAGACTACCCGAACTATGTGGGGCTTAATGCCGATGGTGAGCCGATTTTCCGCTATTACAACGTCAATAAAGCACGCATTCGCGGGGTAGAAACTGAGCTGAAAGTGCCGCTGGCGGAAGACTGGAAAGTGACGCTGAATTACACCTACAACGACGGGCGTGACCTGAGCAACGGCGGCAATAAACCGCTGTCCGAACTGCCGTTCCATACCGCGAATGGTGTCGTGGACTGGCAGGCGACGCAAGACTGGTCGTTCTATGTGCAGGCCAATTATTCTGGTGAGAAACGCGCCATTGCCACCGGTGGAGCAACGCCTGGCGGCTACGTTATCTGGAATGCGGGAGGTGGCTGGCAGGCGACGAAAAACGTCAAACTGCGCGCCGGGGTGATGAACCTGACGGATAAAGACCTTAGCCGCGACGACTACAGCTACAACGAAGACGGACGCCGTTACTTTATGGCGCTGGATTACCGTTTCTGACAGAGCCTATGTTTTACTCCCCTCGCCCCGTGGGAGAGGGGCTGGGGGAGAGGGCATCAGACCGCACGAAAGCATTACTTCATCAAATGCTGCGCATGGAAGCGCAGATGATCTTCGATAAAGGACGCAATAAACCAATAGCTGTGATCAAACCCGGACTGAATACGCAGCGTCAGCGGCCAGTTTTTCTGTCGGGCGGCTTCGGCCAGCACGGCGGGTTGTAACTGATCCGCCAGAAACTGATCGCTATCCCCCTGATCAATCAGCGTAGGGATCGCATTATCCACATCGCTGTTCAGCATCAGGGCGCAGCTGTCCCACGCTTGCCAGGCTTTTTGATCTTCACCCAGATAAGCCGTAAACGCTTTTTGCCCCCATGGAACGCGGCTTGGGTTCACAATCGGCGCAAATGCAGACACGCTCACATAGCGACCTGGATTTTTCAGCGCCAGCACTAATGCCCCGTGTCCACCCATTGAATGGCCTGAAATCGCACAGCGATCAGCCACGCTGAACTGTTGCTGAATCAGCTTCGGCAGTTCGTCGGCGAGGTAATCATACATGCGGTAATGTGCGGCCCACGGCGCTTGTGTCGCGTTCAGGTAGAAACCTGCGCCTTTGCCCAAATCATAGGCTTCATCATCAGCCACATTCTCACCACGCGGGCTGGTATCTGGCATCACCAGCACAATACCGAGTTCGGCGGCAACGCGCTGTGCTCCGGCTTTGGTCGCAAAGTTTTCGTCAGTGCAGGTTAAACCTGACAGCCAGTACAGCGCTGGCGGCGGGGTGTTCTCCCGTGGCGGTGGCAGAAAGATGCTGAACGTCATGGCGCAGTTCAGCGTGCTGGAGTCGTGCCGCCAGCGCTGCTGCCAGCCTTCAAAACAACGGTGCTCTTCGAGCAGTTCCATGCATGGCTCCCTGATAAATGATTGAAAATGACCTGTTTCATCATACAGATCATCGACGGCGATGAGTAACTTTCACTTCCGCATTGTGTTTACATGTTGCATCATAAACACAACTTTACATTAACACTTGAGGCGAACATGGCGCTACGCACCGCGCTGAGTGGTTTTGTCATGCTGGTGGTGGCAATGGGGATAGGGCGCTTTGCCTTTACACCTCAGGTGCCGCTGATGATGGCTGAAGACCAGCTGACGCTGACCACCGCCGGGCTGGTGGCGGCCATGAATTACCTGGGCTATCTGGTAGGAGCCTGGGACGCCATGCGTGCCAGCCGTCGGGTGGAAGGGCGTTTGTTCGCAGGCATTGCCGGAGCCGTCATAGTCACGCTGCTTTCTGCCTGGGCCGATAACGCCTGGTTCCACGGCTTGTTGCGATTTGTGATTGGCTGCATGAGCGGTTGGGCGATGGTGCTGACTGCCGCCTGGACTAACGAAAAACTGGCCCACGCCGGGCGTCCTGGCCTGAGTGCCGCTGTTTTTGCCGGGCCGGGTGCGGGGATTGCGATAAGCGGTTTACTGGCTGTTTACATTCATTCAGGCAATCTTAGTGCGGCGGCTGGCTGGTTGCTCTACGGTCTGCTGGCGCTGGTGTTAATCGCCTTTATTTCCCATTGGTTGCCGCGCCCTGGTGAGTTACATCGCCCCGGCGTGAAACCTGAGTCATTGGTCTTAACGCCAGATTTGCGCCGTTTAGTCTGGAGCTACAGCCTGGCCGGGTTTGGCTATATTCTGCCTGCGACCTTTCTGTCACAGATGGCGGCAGCCCGATTTCCGGGCAGCGTATTTGCTCAGTTCTTATGGCCCGTGTTTGGTGCTTCGGCGGTGATCGGCATTGGATTAAGCATTCTGCTGCGCGACGTGGGGCACAGCCATCAACGGCTCGCTGTCGTTTTATGGCTTCAGGCGCTTGGCGTGTTAGCCGCATGGCTGCTGCCGGGCATGAGTGGTCTGGTGATTGGCGCGTTGCTGGTGGGCGGCGGTTTTCTTTGTGCCGTCCAGCTTTCGCTGCTGTATGGGCGCGAACTGGCCCCGCAGCATACTCGTTACATGGCAGGCTTATTGACCACAGGATACGCCATCGGTCAGCTTGTCGGGCCGATGACTTCCGCGCTTTCAACCTGGCTAACGCAACGTTTGGAACCGGCGCTGGGCGTAGCGGCTATCGCGCTATTCATTGGCGGCGCGCTGGTCTGGCGTTCTCAGCATGAAAGGTTAAGCCAATTTCAATAATTATCGCCGTGAATACTGGATTCTGTGCGCGGCCTCACGCACAATGAGTGCTCACTTTGCCCTCAGAGAGCGAAGGTCGCCACACCTGCAGGAGATACCCTAAATGCCATCATTGAGTAAAGAAGCCGCCCTGGTTCATGAAGCGCTGTTGGCGCGTGGTCTGGAAACACCGCTGCGTCCTCCCGTTGATATGGACAAAGAAACTCGTAAGCACCTGATTGCTGGTCATATGACCGAAATTATGCAGCTCCTGAATCTTGACCTCAGCGATGACAGCCTGACTGAAACGCCACATCGCATCGCAAAAATGTATGTGGATGAAATTTTCTCCGGCCTGGATTACGCCAACTTCCCGAAAATCACCGTCATTGAAAACAAAATGAAGGTAGATGAGATGGTGACCGTGCGTGATATCTCGATGACCAGCACCTGCGAGCACCATTTCGTGACTATCGATGGTAAAGCGACCGTCGCGTATATCCCGAAAGACACCGTTATCGGCTTGTCGAAAATCAACCGTATTGTGCAGTTCTTCGCTCAGCGCCCACAGGTGCAAGAGCGTTTGACTCAGCAAATCCTCGTGGCGCTGCAAACGCTGCTGGACACCAACAATGTGGCTGTTTCCATTGATGCGGTGCATTACTGCGTCAAAGCGCGCGGCATTCGTGATGCAACCAGTGCGACCACGACCACCTCGCTCGGTGGTCTGTTCAAATCAAGCCAGAACACCCGCCAGGAGTTTCTGCGCGCGGTTCGTCATCACAACTAATTAGCAAAAGCAGGGACTTCATGGAACGAAACGTCACGCTGGATTTTGTTCGCGGCGTTGCCATTCTGGGGATCCTGCTTCTCAATATCTCCGCCTTTGGTTTGCCGAAGGCGGCCTATCTTAACCCGGCCTGGTATGGCGCGATCACTGAACGCGATGCCTGGACATGGGCAATCCTCGACCTGTTCGCTCAGGTAAAATTTCTGACGCTCTTTGCCCTGTTATTTGGTGCTGGTTTGCAGCTGTTACTGCCGCGCGGCAAGCGCTGGATCCAGTCCCGGTTGTCTCTTCTGGCGCTGCTCGGTTTTTGCCATGGCTTGTTATTCTGGGATGGCGACATCCTGCTGGCGTACTCGCTCGTCGGGCTGGTGTGCTGGCGAATGGTGCGTGAAGCGCACAGTGCAAAATCGATGTTTAACACCGGCGTTGTACTGTATCTGATTGGCATTGCAGTGCTGGTTTTCCTCGGATTTATTTCTGGTGATGCGCCAAACCGTTCGTGGGTGCCAGATGCCGCGAATCTGCAATACGAGCAATACTGGAAGCTGAAGGGCGGGTTTGAAGCCATCAGCAACAGGGCGGACATGCTGTCAGATAGTCTGTTGGCATTAGGCGCGCAATACGGCTGGCAGCTGGCGGGCATGATGTTAATGGGCGCCGCGTTGATGCGCAGCGGCTGGCTGAAAGGCCAGTTCAGCTTGTTACATTACCGCCGCACCGGTGCGCTATTGATTGCGCTTGGCCTGCTGATAAACGTGCCTGCGATAGTGGCTCAATGGCATCTGGACTGGTCTTATCGCTGGTGTGCGTTCCTGTTACAGGCTCCAAGAGAGCTGGGCGCACCGTTGCAGACCATCGGTTATGCTGCGCTGGCCTATGGCTTCTGGCCACAGATTTGCGCATCTCGTGTGGTGGGAGCCGTAGCGTGTGTGGGCCGCATGGCGCTTTCCAATTATCTGCTGCAAACCCTCATCTGCACCACGCTGTTCTATCATCTTGATCTGTTTATGAAATTTGATCGCTTCCAGCTGTTAGCTTTCGTCCCGGCTATTTGGCTGGTGAATATATTGTTCTCTGTTTTCTGGCTGAGTCATTTCCGCCAGGGGCCGATGGAATGGCTGTGGCGGCAGTTAACCGCAAGGGCTGCAGGGGTATCCATTTCTAAAACATCCAGATAACGATCTGGATCACAATCATTAACAAAACGGATGTAACCGTTTCCATCCTTGTGAGCTTCTTCACGTAGTCCTTCCCGACTCACTGCCAGAATAGCCTCCTTGCTCAACACAGGGGGTGACTGTGAGTTGCTGCCATTTTCAACAGGACGGTGGTTATGATCACCATTCGTGATGTGGCCCGCCATGCGGGTGTTTCCGTCGCGACCATTTCCCGCGTGCTTAATAACAGCCCGCTTGTCAGTCCTGAAACTCGTGAACTGGTGATGAAAGCCGTTTCGGAGTTGGGTTATCGGCCCAACGCCAACGCCCAGGCACTGGCCACTCAGGTCAGTGACACCATCGGCGTGGTGGTGATGGATGTGTCGGATGCCTTTTTCGGTGCACTGGTCAAAGCGGTCGATACCGTTGCTCAGCAGTTTCAAAAAAACGTACTGATTGGCAACAGTTACCACGAGGCAGAGAAAGAGCGAAACGCGATTGAGGTGCTGATTCGCCAGCGCTGCAATGCGCTTATCGTGCATTCCAAAGCATTAAGCGATGCCGAGCTTGGGGAGTTTCTCGATCAGATCCCCGGGATGGTGTTAATCAATCGCATTGTGCCGGGCTATGAATACCGCTGTGTCGGGCTGGATAACGTCAGCGGCGCGATGATGGCGACGCGCATGCTGCTCAATCAAGGGCATACGCGTGTCGGCTATCTTGGCTCCAGTCACGGAATCGAAGACAACCAGATGCGTCATGAAGGATGGCTGCGTGCATTGAGCGAGCAGGGCATTGCTGCGCCCGAAGTATGGGTGGGCACAGGCTCGCCAGATTTGCAGGGTGGCGAAGCGGCGATGGTGGAGCTGCTCGGGCGAAATCAGGGGCTTACGGCGGTGTTTGCCTACAACGACAACATGGCGGCCGGGGCGCTGACGGCGCTGAAAGACAACGGCATTGCGGTGCCGCAGCATCTCTCATTGATTGGTTTTGATGATATCCCGATTGCGCGTTACACCGATCCGCAGCTCACGACGGTGCGTTATCCCATCGTTTCAATGGCGAAACTGGCCACCGAGCTGGCGTTGATGGGGGCGGCCGGGAAGCTTGATAGCAGCGCAACTCACTGTTTTATGCCGACGCTGGTGCGCCGTCATTCGGTGGCGCTGAAGCAATCTGTGGGGTCGATCACTAACTTATAATGTGCCGTGATGTAACCGCTTTCAATTTGTGAGTAAATTCACAGTATCTTAACATTCGCCTGACTATGATGTCAGCGTTTGTAAGGCTGAAACGCTATGTAACGGTGATTAATCAGTTTTTATATAGCAATAAAGCGCTAAGCAATCAATTTTACGCTCGTCTGGATTGTTACCGAACACGGAAGATGGTTTTTGTAGAATTTTAACTTCGGCGGTCAGTAACTTTTCTTTAACGTTTTGCCCGCCACGATAAGCTACCCTGCATAAAAATAACCGGAGATACCATGAATAAGAAGGTGTTAACCCTGTCCGCTGTAATGGCAAGCATGTTGTTTGGCGCGGCTGCTCATGCAGCAGATACCCGTATCGGCGTAACTATCTATAAATACGACGATAACTTCATGTCTGTGGTGCGTAAAGCGATCGAGAAAGACGGCAAAGCCTCACCAGACGTTCAGCTGCTGATGAATGACTCGCAGAACGACCAGTCCAAACAGAACGACCAGATCGACGTGCTGCTGGCGAAGGGCGTAAAAGCTCTGGCTATCAACCTCGTTGACCCGGCTGCGGCAGGCACCGTTATCGAAAAAGCACGTGGTCAGAACGTGCCGGTGGTGTTCTTCAACAAAGAGCCATCCCGCAAAGCGCTGGACAGCTACGACAAAGCCTTCTACGTCGGTACTGACTCCAAAGAGTCCGGTATCATCCAGGGCGACCTGATTGCAAAACACTGGAAAGCGAACCCAAATTGGGATCTGAACAAAGACGGCCAGATTCAGTTCGTGCTGCTGAAAGGCGAGCCAGGCCATCCAGATGCTGAAGCTCGTACCACCTACGTTATCAAAGAGCTGAACGACAAAGGCTTCAAAACTCAGCAGCTGCAGCTGGATACCGCGATGTGGGATACCGCTCAGGCTAAAGACAAAATGGACGCGTGGCTCTCTGGCCCGAACGCTAACAAAATCGAAGTGGTTATCGCCAACAACGATGCGATGGCAATGGGTGCAGTAGAAGCGCTGAAAGCCCACAACAAAACCAGCATTCCTGTGTTTGGTGTGGATGCGCTGCCAGAAGCTCTGGCACTGGTGAAATCTGGCGCAATGGCGGGCACCGTGCTGAATGATGCGAACAACCAGGCCAAAGCAACGTTTGATCTGGCGAAAAACCTGGCTGACGGCAAAGAAGCCGCTGCGGGCACCAACTGGAAAATCGAGAACAAAATCGTTCGCGTTCCTTACGTAGGTGTTGATCAGGACAACCTGTCTCAGTTCATCGGTAAGTAATTTTTTAATACGACGTCATTGAAATATCTCCCGTGCTGGACGGTCAGCACGGGAAAACATTCGCGCAGCCAGGGTTAACTATGGTCAGCAATAAAATAGAATCGTCAGGCGAATTCTTGTTGGAAATGAGCAGTATCAACAAGTCATTTCCCGGCGTTAAAGCGCTCGATAATGTTAATTTGAAAGTTCGTCCTCACTCTATTCATGCCTTAATGGGGGAGAACGGAGCGGGCAAATCGACATTATTAAAATGTTTGTTTGGGATCTACCAAAAAGATTCCGGTAGCATTATTTTTCAGGGAAAAGAGATCGACTTCCATTCTGCTAAAGAAGCCCTTGAGAATGGTATTTCTATGGTGCACCAGGAACTTAACCTGGTTCTCCAGCGTTCGGTCATGGATAACATGTGGCTGGGGCGTTACCCGACCAAAGGCATGTTTGTCGACCAGGACAAAATGTATAACGACACCAAGGCGATATTCGATGAGTTAGATATCGATATCGACCCGCGTGCGCGTGTAGGCACATTATCTGTATCACAAATGCAGATGATCGAAATTGCCAAAGCATTTTCCTATGACGCCAAAATTGTGATTATGGATGAGCCCACTTCTTCCTTAACGGAAAAAGAAGTGACCCATCTGTTTAAAATTATTCGTAAGCTGAAAGAACGCGGCTGCGGTATTGTTTATATTTCCCACAAAATGGAAGAAATCTTCCAGCTGTGTGATGAAATCACCATCCTGCGTGACGGTCAGTGGATTGCTACTCAGCCGCTGGAAGGCCTGGACATGGACAAGATCATCGCCATGATGGTCGGCCGTTCATTGACCCAGCGCTTCCCGGAAAAACACAACACGCCGGGTGAAACCATTCTTGAAGTGCGCAACCTGACGTCTCTGCGCCAGCCGTCCATCCGCGATGTCTCCTTTGACCTGCGTAAAGGCGAGATCCTCGGCATTGCCGGGCTGGTCGGGGCTAAGCGTACAGACATCGTGGAAACGCTCTTCGGCATCCGTGAAAAATCCAGCGGCACCATTATGCTGCACGGTAAAAAAATTAATAACCACAGTGCTAACGAAGCGATTAACCATGGTTTTGCCCTGGTCACGGAAGAGCGTCGTTCCACCGGGATTTACGCTTATCTGGATATCGGCTTTAACTCGCTTATCTCCAATATTAAGAAATACAAAGGTAAAACCGGGCTGCTGGATAATTCCCGCATGAAGAGTGATACCCAATGGGTTATTGACTCAATGCGTGTAAAAACGCCAGGCCATCGTACTCAGATTGGATCACTGTCGGGTGGTAACCAGCAAAAGGTGATTATCGGCCGCTGGTTGTTAACCCAACCTGAAATATTAATGCTGGATGAACCGACGCGTGGGATTGACGTAGGTGCCAAGTTTGAAATTTATCAGTTGATAGCAGAACTGGCGAAAAGAGAGAAAGGGATCATCATCATCTCCTCCGAGATGCCTGAACTGCTGGGTATTACTGACCGTATTCTGGTTATGAGTAATGGTCAGGTTGCTGGCATTGTTGATACTAAAACTACCACGCAGAACGAAATTTTACGTCTTGCGTCTTTGCACCTTTAAGATCAGGGGCTCCTCATGAGTGCGTTAAATAAGAAAAGTTTTCTCACTTATCTGAAAGAAGGCGGAATTTACGTCGTTCTTTTAGTGTTACTGGCCATTATTATTTTCCAGGACCCCACGTTCTTAAGTCTGCTGAACTTGAGTAACATCCTGACTCAGTCTTCCGTTCGTATCATTATCGCACTGGGTGTGGCAGGGCTTATCGTGACGCAAGGGACAGACCTGTCCGCCGGACGTCAGGTTGGTCTGGCGGCGGTTATCGCCGCAACGCTGCTGCAATCCGTGGATAACGCCAACAAAGTGTTCCCGGACCTTGCAACTATGCCTATCCCACTGGTCCTGTTGATCGTCTGTGCTATCGGCGCGGTCATTGGCCTGGTCAACGGCATCATCATCGCTTACCTGAATGTGACGCCGTTTATCACCACCTTGGGTACGATGATCATCGTTTACGGTATCAACTCCCTGTATTACGACTTCGTGGGCGCTTCTCCGGTTTCCGGCTTTGATTCCCACTTCTCGACGTTCACGCAAGGGTTTATCGCGCTGGGCAGTTTCCGCTTGTCCTACATCACCTTCTACGCGTTGATTGCGACGGTCTTTGTCTGGATCCTGTGGAACAAAACGCGCTTCGGTAAAAACATCTTCGCTATCGGCGGTAACCCGGAAGCGGCGCGTGTTTCAGGCGTAAACGTCGCCCTGAACCTGCTGATGATTTATGCGCTGTCTGGTGTGTTCTATGCCTTCGGTGGGATGCTGGAAGCGGGGCGTATCGGCTCGGCGACTAACAACCTCGGCTTTATGTACGAACTGGATGCGATTGCGGCCTGCGTGGTGGGTGGCGTGTCGTTCAGCGGCGGTGTCGGGACCGTTATCGGCGTAGTGACCGGTGTTATCATCTTCACCGTTATCAACTACGGCCTGACCTACATCGGCGTGAACCCGTACTGGCAATATATTATCAAGGGCGCAATCATCATCTTCGCTGTCGCACTTGATTCCCTGAAGTATGCCCGTAAGAAGTAATCTACCGCGTAGCAGCGACAAAACCCGCCGGAGAACGGCGGGTTTTTTATTTTGTCTCGGCGGGGTTTTTTGTCATTAATGTTTCCAGCAGTGATGCTGAAACAGGTATAAGTCCCATTTTCAAACCAAAAGGTTTAAAGACCCGATTCATCACTTCAAGGGAGTAGTTACCCTTATTGTTTTCGATATCCGAAATGGTCTTACGTGAGACGGAAACGAGTTCAGCATACTTTTCCTGTTTCAAGCTAAGGATCTCGATTCTAAGTTTCCGCAAGGCTTCCCCCTGACTTACTTGTCCGGTGATAACTTGAAAGGTTATAGAACGAATTAACTCCGTTCTCTCAATCGCGTTAATGTGAGGAACTTCAGAGGTCGCACGCTGGCGGTTTTCGTTTTTCTTGAGCTCTACACCTTCTGGTATAAGTCGCTCAGATTGCTCGCTGGAGAGATTCTGTTGGCGTAAGTGCTCAATCGTTTGGCGTATCTCTTGTTGTTTATCAGGACGGCTCATAATAATCCCCAGCGAGACAGTTTTTCAGGAATAGTGCTAAAGCCCATTGCCGTGAGTTCCTGGTAGTAGTGAAACTCAGCTCGCAGGATATTACAGTCCACTTCGCTACGTGAGCCACGTGGATATTTCACCAAATACCAGTCATCTTTGCAGTCACAATTATCCTGCCAGCTATCAATCCAGACACGCTGATCTTCACGGCAGCGAAGCAATAGCTTCGGTGCCTCGCCTCCGGCCCCTGTAGCGCCTCCTGCAGAAGCTCCTCTTTGTTGGGCGTAATCTAAGAAATCAGCGGCACGATTTTTTACGTCATCAAAGGAAAAGGTGATTGTTTCTGCATATGGGCTGGCTTCAGGTAAAGATTCCTTAATTCGCAGATTGCCAACAGGGGCGATAGTACCGTATTTCAGTAAAACGAAGTTTTGCTGAGCCGCGCTTAATCCTTCCAGATCGAGGTAGTTGATCCAATAGCGCCGGCTGGAGCCGCTTGGAATAACGTCGTCCAGCCATTTCATCCAGCCAGGTTTACCGTCGTTATCGAAGTAAAGCGAGACAGGATGATTTGTGGAAACAGCATGGCAATCATCCATTTCAAGATATTCAATAGCATAATCAGTCAGATAATGGATCTCTGTCGTCTGCCAATCGTTTCTGTCGGAGGCAGGAAAAGTCAGGGTTGCAATATCTTCCCACTGCTCATTCAGATAAGCCTGTACGGTAAGTTGCTCCATAATGCCTCCTGGTATAATGAGTGAAATATTACACCTTAAATGAAGGCTTATCCATTAATGACACTTTTATCGCACATTAATGGGATGCTTAAAGATTTGTGTAACTTATAAGTTACATTAATTGTTCAAATGAAGAGAGATTACTTCTGCAATTCAAGCAACTGATCGGGAGTCACCGCCGGATAACCTTGCGCATCTTCAGGGACTTCTTGTTGGGCCGGAATCGGAACTAAGGGGCCCAGGAAGCGAGGTTCGCGTTTGAAGAGATAGAGATCGGCCAGCGCACCAAAGCGGGCGCCAAATTCACGCACACGAACATTCCACATATTTTTAGGCGAAGGCACTGCGTAGCACTGCGCCTGAATGCCCATGTGCAGGGCGATAAACAGCGCGCGTTCGCAATGGAAGCGTTGGGTGATGATGATGAAATCGTTGGTGTCGAAGACTTTACGCGTGCGCACGATGGAATCGAGCGTACGGAAACCTGCGTAATCCAGCACGATATCCGCCGGATCGACGCCTGCGGCGATCAAATCCTTACGCATGGTCATCGGCTCGTTGTAGCTTTGCAGGGCGTTATCACCACTCAACAGCAGGTAGTTCACCTTTCCGCTGTTATAAGCATTGAGTGCGCCCTGAATGCGATAACGGTAATACTGATTGATAACACCGGTGCGGTAATACTTCGCTGTGCCCAGAACGACGCCGACCTGACGGTAGGGCAAGTCCTGCAGTTCGTCGTAGATATACGGGGCGGTTTTCCAGCTGATCCAGCGGTCAAGACCCAACGCAGTCAACAGCAGCAGGCCGAAGAGGACTAACAGGCTGTATAAAATGCGCTTTAACATGGACTTGACTCAGTGGTGGAAGAATATTCACTCAGGCTACTTTACCCGCCGGGCAAGAGCAAGAAACAGCAGTTTAATTGGGGGGATTTTCATCAACGCGGGCCAAACGACCCGCATTGAGGTTAGGCCAGCAGTGCGCGGTCGATGTTCTGACAGCCCAGTGCTTTCAGCGTTGCTGCCGTGGCATCCCACTGGATAAGCGGTGCATCTGCACGTTCAGCAAGCATCGCTCGCTGGATATCTGAATAGTCATAACCGTTCAGACTCAGCAGGTTCAGCGCACCCTGAAGCGGAGGCAGCGTTGGGTTGAAGGCCGCATTCTCGGCATAGCTACCGCTGAAAATCGTGCCGTCTTTCAGTTCAAGAGCCACCCCCGACGGGGAATTGCTGTAAGGCGCATGGCATTTGTTAGCCGCTTTGATTGCGGCTTGAGTCAGCTCGTCACCTTCAAGTGGATAACCGTGGTCCTGCGCATCCATCAGCAGGGTTTTGATCTCCAGGTCTTTCGGGCCAAAGGCGTCCGGCAGATAGTCTTTCAGTGAATGTGGCTCGCGGCCCGGCAGGTTGATTTGCAGCTCAAGGCCGCTGTTCAGTTCATTCATAAACTGGCGGCAGTGACCGCACGGCGTGTAGTTCACGGTGATGGCTTTCAGCGCTTTTTCACCGCGCAGCCAGGCATGGCTGATGGCGCTTTGTTCGGCGTGCACGGTTTGCTGCATGGTGGCACCGATAAATTCCATGTTGCCGCCAAAATACCAGTTACCGCTAACGCCGCGAGCGATAGCGCCCACGTTGAAATGCGACAAATCAGCACGGGCACAGGCGGCCGCCAGTGGCAGCAGCGCGAAAGCCAGCGCGTCTTCATCCAGTCCCGTGGCTGATTTCAGCGTGGAGACCTGCCCGGCGCTAAACAGGGCAGGGAAGTGCGTATCAGCCAGCATCGGGGCCAGGGCTGACTGCAATTCTGCGCTAAGCTGCGGGAAAGCAGAGTGAAAACGTGGGTGCATGGCGTTGCCTCATTACAGGTTTAAGGGATCGTAGTGTACGGACCTGTTACCGGATAATGTGTGATTTATATCTCACTATTTATGCAACTTATGAAATTTGAATGAAATTTGTGTGATGTGTCGCGTTATCCCACCACGGCCAGGATCAGCGGAAACAGGAACGGGGCCAGCAGCGAAGTGATTATCCCACAGATAACCAGTGCCAGAGAGCTGAACGCGCCTTCCTGAAAATCCAGTTCCGCACAACGTGCAGTGCCGAGTGCGTGAGAAGCAGTTCCCATCGCCAGACCGCGCGCTGCTTTGGTGTGAATGCGCATCAGATTCAATAAGGTGTGGCCAAACACTGCGCCAAGGATCCCGACGAAAATCACGCACACCGCACTGATAGCCGGAATGCCCCCGATGCTGCCGCCGACCGCCATCGCAATGGGGGTTGTCACGGATTTCGGCAGAACGGATGCGGCGATTTCAGGGGTTGCTCCCATCAGCAGCGCAACTGTTGTGCCAGTCACCATCGCCACCACGCTACCGACAAAACAGATAGTAATAATGGATTTCCAGCGGGCGCGAATCTGATGCAACTGTTCGTACAGCGGAAAAGCCAGCGCCACGACAGCGGGTTGCAGCAGATCGTTGAGGATTTTGCTGCCCTGGAAATAGTGATCGTAGGGAATGCCAGTCAGCAGCAGGAAAGGAATAATCACCACCATGGCGACCAGCAAAGGGTTCAGCAGTGGCATTTTGAAGTGAGCCGCGAGTTTACGTGCTGCGAAGAACACCACCAATGTGAGCGGCAGAGACCACCAGATGTCGTGCATCATTTGTCGGCTCCTTTCTGGCCTACCACTTTGCGTTCACCGTGAACGATATGCGAGCTCCAGCTCACCACCAAAAACACCACCAGCGTGCTGACAGCACAAGACACCACCACCGGGCCAAACTGGGCACGCAGCAAGTCGTAATACTGCATCACGCCCACGCCAATCGGCACAAACAGCAGCGCCATATAGCGGATAAGCACGTAGCAACCGGGGTTAACCCATTTCGCGGGAAGGATTTGCAAAGCCAGCAGCACAAACAGGATAAGCATCCCGATAATGCTACCGGGAATGGTGATAGGTAACAGCGAAGCGAGAAAGATGCCAGCGTACAGACAGGCGTAAATCAGCACAAATGCACGCAGGTATTGCCAGATGATGTTCAATGATTTGCTCATGGTCGTCGCCCTTGATGGAACGCATTCATCATACAATTAAAGCCAGTTATGTGCTACCGATCACATCATGAATTCTGAGCATACTCACTATTCCTTTTCGCCACACGTCGCAAATCGCCTGAATAAAGGAGAAATCAATAGCTTTCAGTGTAGTACAGAAGGGGCTTCAAACCGTGCGACAACAACGCTACCATAGCGCCTCTTTTTCCTCCGGATACTGATATGCGTGTTCTGCTGGCGCCGATGGAAGGCGTGCTCGACTCACTGGTTCGCGGCCTGCTGACTGAAGTTAATGATTACGATTTGTGCATCACCGAGTTCCTGCGTGTGGTGGACCAACTGCTGCCGGTAAAATCCTTCCATCGCTTGTGCCCGGAGTTGCTCAATCATAGCCGTACGGCTTCCGGCACGCTGGTTCGTGTTCAGCTCTTAGGCCAGTATCCTGAGTGGCTGGCGGAAAACGCAGCGCGTGCGGTAGAACTGGGGTCGTGGGGCGTTGATCTTAACTGCGGTTGCCCGTCGAAAGTGGTCAATGGCAGTGGCGGCGGGGCGACGCTACTTAAAGATCCTGATTTGATCTACCGCGGGGCCAAAGCCATGCGCGAAGCCGTTCCCGCGCATTTGCCCGTCACGGTGAAAGTGCGTCTCGGCTGGGACAGCAGCGACCGGCAGTTTGAGATTGCCGATGCGGTGCAACAGGCCGGAGCCACGGAACTGGTGGTTCACGGTCGTACCAAAGACGATGGTTACAAAGCTGAACGTATTAACTGGCAGGCGATCGGTGAGATCCGTCGTCGGCTGACGATTCCGGTGATTGCTAATGGTGAAATCTGGGACTGGCAAAGCGCACAGGACTGTATGGCGGCTACCGGTTGCGATTCAGTGATGATTGGTCGCGGCGCGCTGAATATCCCCAACCTCAGCCGGGTGGTGAAATACAACGAGCCGCGCATGCCGTGGAACGGAGTGATGCAGTTGCTGCGAAAATACAGCCGTCTGGAAAAGCAGGGCGATACTGGCCTGTATCATGTCGCGCGCATCAAGCAGTGGCTGGGCTATCTGCGTAAAGAGTATGCCGAGGCCACTGAACTGTTCACCACCATCCGCATCTTGCAGGATTCCGCGTCCATTGCCGCAGCCATAGAACGCGAATCTGTCCGCTGGCCTTAAGCGGGCTTACGCGCACTCAACAGGAAAATCATCGGGCGCTCTTTTTCTTCCTCGAGCGCTGGATTCGCAGCAATTTGTGCGGCGTCCGGACCCCATTCATCGACGTGCTCAATCACAAACCCAGCGGCAGTCAACGCGTTAATCCACGTGGAAAGTTTGCGATGCTGCTTTTTCACGCCTTCCGCAAACCAGTTACTGATGCGCACCCCTTCCTGCTGATAATGATTCACAGGCCAGGATTTTTGCCCCTCATTATCGACAAACCAGCCTTGCTTCAGCGCAGCGGTGTAGATGGGATGCTCGGCGGAAAATACGATTTTCCCGCCTGGTTTCAGCGCCTGAAATAGCGTGGCGAAAAGCCCATCGATATTTTCCAGGTAATGCAACGCCAAAGAACTGTAGGCGAGATCGAGACTTGCAGCAGGCAGTTGCAGGGCTTCCAGGTCTTCGCGCTGATAGGTTATTTGCGAACCTGATGTCATTTCACGTGCGCGTTCCAGCATCTTTTCTGACACGTCGAGCCCCAGAATATTCGCTGCGCCTTGTTCCTGCGCCCAGCGGCAAAACCAACCGTAGCCACAGCCTAAATCGATAAGGGATTTGCCCTGAATCTCGGGCAGCATTTTTTGCAGTGCTGGCCATTCTGGCGCACCGTCCAGCCCTTTCACCGAGCGGTCAAGGGTGGCGTAACCGGCAAAAAACTGCGGGTCGTCATAAATATTTTGGGCCATAGGTCCTCCTGAACGTTTGCCTTCACTGGCTGGGGGAAGTATACGGACTTTCACTCTTAATGATGTGAATTATGAATACATTCGACTAATCAATGGATTATGCAAATACTCAGGAGAAGCATGTCGGGATATGTCAGGCTATTGCTTTTTGTGCAGTGCCACGCTTTCCTAAACGCTCATTTGCATTTTTAGATTAAGATGCGCGTCCTTTCCGAAGACAGAAAATTCTATGAAACGTACTGCTCTCTATGCCGCAATGATCGGTCTGCCGCTGGCTGTTGCCTTGTCCGGCTGTGCGCCGTCTCATGACACTGGCGCACCTTTACAACAGCAATTACCGGCAACGCATGTTGATAACTCACTGCCTGCGGCGCTGCAAAATGGCTGGCCGCAAAGCAGCTGGTGGCAGGATTATCACGATCCGCAGTTGAATACTCTGATCAGCAGCGCGTTGAGCAATGCCCCTGATATGCAGGTGGCAAAACAACGTATCAAACTGGCGGAAGCGCAGGCACAGATGGCGCAGTCTCAGCTTGGCCCGGAAGTGGATTTTGGCGCGAATGTTGAACGCCAGAAAATGTCCGCAGAGGGCCTGATGGGGCCGTTTGCCACCGACGAAGGCGGCAACACTGGCCCGTGGTATACCAACGGGACTTTCGGGTTAACCGCGAACTGGGATCTCGACCTGTGGGGTAAAAACCGCGCACTGGTGCAGTCTCGTATCGGTGAAGTCAAAGCCCGTGCCGCCGAGCTGGCGCAAACCCAGCAAGTGCTGGCAAGCAGCGTCGCACGTCTGTACTGGCAATGGCAGACAGAAGCGGCAATCAAACAGGTGCTTGAACAGGTTAAAAACGAGCAGAGCAACATTATTTCCGTCGACAAAGCGTTGTATCAGCGCGGCATTACCTCTTCCGTGGAAGGCGCTGAAAACGACATCAACGTCAGTAAAACCGATCAACAGTTGACGGAAGTTGCGGGCAACATGAAGGAAATTGAAGCCCGTCTGATGGCGCTCACCAACAGCCAGAGCAGCAAATTGTCGCTGCATCCGGTTACGCTGCCTGCGGTGAAAACCCAGATGCCAGCCACGTTGGGTTATGAACTGCTGGCTCGTCGCCCTGATTTGCAAGAAGCACATTGGTACATTCAGGCTTCGATGAGCGAAGTGGATGCCGCGAAAGCCGCGTTCTATCCGGATATCAACCTGATGGCTTTCCTGCAACAGGACGCGCTGCACTTGAGTGATTTGTTCCGCCATTCCGCGAATCAGATGGGCGTGACAGCAGGCTTAACGTTGCCAATTTTCGACAGCGGGCGCCTGAACGCCAATCTTGATATCGCCGATGCGCAGCGCGATCTCTCGGTGGCGAACTACAACAAAGCCGTGGTAGATGCGGTGAATCAGGTGGCGAAAACGGCAAGTCAGGTTGAAACGCTGATGGAGAAAAACCAGCAACAGCAGCAGGTCATCAAAGACGCGGATCGGGTTGTACAGCAAGCTCAGGCACGTCTTGCCGCCGGGATCGTATCTGGCTCTCAAGTCAGCCTCGCGAAGCTGTCGCCTTTGCAAGAGCAGATAGGTGCCCTGCGCCTGCAGGGTCAATGGGTGGACGCCAGTATCCAGCTGACTTCCGCACTGGGCGGTGGCTACCACTACACCGGCAAATAACACCTCTCACCGACTTTCCTATACTTACCTCCTGGGTCAACGCCAGGAGGTTCCCATGACGACAAAAGTCGCGGTCGTGACCGCATCCGATTCCGGTATCGGTAAACAGTGTGCCTTGCAGCTTGCGCAGAAGGGGTTCTCGGTCGGTGTGACCTGGCACTCTGATGAACAAGGTGCAAGGCAAACTGTGCAGGAAATTACCGCCCTCGGCCAGCAAGCGCAGGCCATTCAGCTTGATTTAAGCCATCTTCCGCAAGGCGCACAAGCGCTTGAAACGCTGATTCAACGGTTAGGTCGTATTGACGTATTGGTGAATAACGCCGGGCGAATGACCAAAGCTTCGGTGCTGGATGTCACCCTTGACGACTGGCGCGCCACCTTTTGTGTGGATGTGGAAGGGGCGTTGCTCTGCTCCCAGATTGCGGCCCGGCATATGATTGCGCAGGGCGACGGAGGGCGAATCATCAATATCACCTCGGTGCACGAACATACGCCGTTGCCGCAGGCCAGCGCATACACTGCCGCAAAACATGCATTAGGTGGGCTAACGAAGTCACTGGCGCTGGAGCTTGTCAGCCACAATATTCTGGTCAATGCGGTCGCGCCCGGGGCTATCGCCACGGCGATGAATAATCTCAGTGATGACGATGTGAAGGCAGGTTCGATGCCGCATATCCCGATTGCCCGCCCAGGGAAAACCGAGGAAATTGCGGGCATGGTGACATGGCTGTGTTCGGATGATGCTTCGTATGTCACCGGGCAGTCGATGATCGTGGACGGCGGTTTTATGCTGGTCAATCCGCAGTTTTTGAACGAGAAAAGCTAACGATTAAGGCGCAAATTACTGCGCCTTTTTGTCTTTACGCCAGAACCACACGCGCACCGCGATAACGGCCGCAACCACAATAATCAGCCACGCCCAGTGTTTAAGGTGCTGGTCGAGATTGTGAAGCCATGGCCCAATGACTTCCCCACCCAAGTAGCCAAGCGTCGTGAACAGTAACGCCCACACAACCGCGCCAAAAATATTCAGCGGTAAGAACACTTTGGGGGGCAAGCGGCTGGCGCCAATCAGCACCGGGCCAATCACCCGGAAGCCGTACATAAAACGGGTGCCGATCACAAACAGGTAAGGGTGATTCTGGATGAGCTTTTGCGCCTTTTGAATTTTCTTCTGATGGCGGGAAAAGCGCTTTAACAAGCGGCCGCCGAAATGACGCCCAAGCAGGTAAAGTACCTGGTCACCAATCATGCCGCCGAGGGCGACCGAAACGACCACAAGCCAGAATTTTAGCAACCCCTGGTGGGCTGCCACACCGCCAAGCAGGGTGACGGTTTCTCCCTCAGCAATCGACCCAACCACCAGCGCGGCATAGCCGTAATGGCTAATCAGACTATTGATATCCATACAGGTTTACAGGCTCCCTGAAACTTCAGTTCTTTTAAGCATACACCTCTGAATCACAATCACCAGGCAACGGGTTGACTCCTTATTGGCTCTTTTTTGAGCTGTACAAACTATAATCTCCAGCCTGCATTATACTTACGGTGTGCTGTACGAAGCCGTGAAAGGGGGCTTTATGAACCATGTCTGGGGACTTTTCTCCCATCCTGATCGTGAAATGCATGTTATTCAGAGCGAAAACGAAACTGTTTCGCACCACTACACTCATCATGTTCTGGCGATGGCGGCCGTGCCGGTGGTCTGCGCCTTTATCGGCACCACGCAAATTGGCTGGAACTTCGGCGATGGCACGATAGTTAAACTCTCGCTGTTTACCGGTTTCGCGCTGGCCGTGCTGTTTTACGCGTTGATGCTGGCCGGGGTAGCGGTGATGGGCCGTGTCATCTGGTGGATGGCGCGTAACTATCCTCAACGCCCGTCGCTGAAACGCTGCATGGTGTTTGCCGGGTATATCGCGACCCCGATTTTTCTTAGCGGGATTGTGGCGCTCTATCCGCTGGTCTGGCTTTGTGCGCTGGTGGGCACCATAGCGCTGTGCTACACCGGTTATCTGCTTTATATCGGTATTCCGACCTTCCTGGGAATCAATCGTGAAGAAGGCCTGAGCTTTGCCAGTTCGACACTTGCCATCGGGGTGCTCGTTTTGGAAGTGCTGCTGGCGCTGACGGTGATCCTCTGGGGCTATGGCTACCGCCTGTTCTGACCTCAACCATAGCTGGTGCTGATTATATTAGCGCCAGCTATGCATCATTTATTCACGATTAACTTCTGGTATGAGAAAGCTCTGGCACGGTATGATGCGGCCTTGCGTTTGTCTTGCGGACAACGGCCTGACTTCCCTAACTTGCATAATTACCAGACTTCTCATCATGCTAAAATTTCGAGTTTCCTTGCTCAGCCTGGCGCTGATGCTGGCTGTGCCTTTTGCGCCTCAGGCGCTTGCTAAACCTGCCGCGACGGCGAATGCATCCCAACCAGAAATTGCTTCTGGCAGCGCGATGATCGTGGACCTCAACACCAACAAAGTGATTTACGCCAGCGAGCCGGATCTGGTGCGCCCGATTGCGTCGATAACCAAGTTGATGACCGCCATGGTGGTGCTGGATGCGCATCTGCCGCTGGATGAAATGCTGAGCGTGGATATTAGCCAGACGCCTGAAATGAAAGGGATTTATTCGCGTGTACGCCTGAACAGCCATATCAGCCGCAAAAACATGCTGCTGCTGGCGCTGATGTCCTCAGAAAACCGTGCTGCGGCAAGTCTGGCGCACCATTATCCTGGCGGCTATGACGCATTTATTCGTGCAATGAATGCAAAAGCCAAATCGCTGGGCATGACCCACACCAAATACGTAGAGCCCACCGGGCTGTCTATTCATAACGTTTCGACTGCGCGTGACCTCACCAAACTGCTGATAGCCACCAAACAGTACCCGCTGATTGGTCAGTTGAGCACCACCAAAGAAGACATGGCGACCTTCAGCAACCCGAACTACACGCTGCCGTTCCGTAACACTAACCATCTGGTGTATCGCGAAAACTGGAATATCCAACTGACCAAAACTGGCTTCACCAACGCTGCCGGTCACTGTCTGGTGATGCGTACCGTGATGAACAATCGCCCGGTGGCGATGGTGGTGATGGATGCTTTCGGGAAGTACACACACTTTGCCGACGCCAGCCGTCTGCGCACCTGGATTGAAACCGGGAAAGTGATGCCGGTTCCGCCAGCCGCGCTGAGCTATAAGAAGCAGAAGGAAGCGCAGATGGCGAATGCCATTCTGAATGAGCAGCCTGCCACGCAGGCGGACTAAGATTCGCTGATGGAAGTGCCGGGTGGCGGCTACGCCTTACCCGGCCTACAAAAGCTCTGGACTGGGTTCGTAGCCGCAACCGGGCAATTCCCCTCCCAGCAAAAATTTATTCAGGCAACGTCCAGTCGCCATCATTTAAAGGCCGCTGAACAATCAACGTATCTCGCCAGTCACCCATTTTATACCCCACGCTTCTCAGCTGACCTGCCACTTCAAAGCCGTGTTTTTTATGCAATCGCAATGAACCTGCATTGTTATTGCCGTCGCCGATAACGGCAACCATCTGTCGCCATTGGCCTTGTTCACACAGCTCAATCAGCTTCGTCAGCAGGGAACTGCCGACACCGCGGCCTGTCATGCTGGCATCGACGTAGATAGATTCTTCAAGGGTGTAGCGGTAGGCAGGGCGAGGGCGATATTGGCTGGCGTAGCAGTAGCCGACAATAATGCCGCGATACAACGCCACCAGCCACGGCAAACTTTGCTGGCTGACGAGAGCCATACGCTCACGCATTTCGTCAACGGAAGGGGGCACTTCTTCGAAGGAGGCGCGGCCGTTTAACACATGCCAGGCGTAAAGTGAGGCGATCGCATCGGCATCGTCGGGCTTTGCTTCACGGATCTCCACTTCAGGGCCATATAAAACATCTACTGCTGACATGATGTTAACTCCTCAGTCTGGCTGGTCAGAGAAACGTTTCTCTGACCGTTCAGGCCTACTGTAATACGGAGTCTGGCCGCATTAAACACCTCCCCCTTAATTCAGGGGGGGCGTTGCTTCAGTTACGTTATCGGCTTGTTCCGACGGGCGAGCTTCTCCCCAGTATTTCTGCTTACTGGTCTTACCAATGCCGGGGTTCATGCTGTTGGTCGGGTCATTTTCACGATAAAACTGTTTTAAACTGTCGGCGGCTTCATAAAGATGGCCAACGTTATGTTCCGCAGGATATTGTGCGCCGCGCTCACGGAGCAGGGCGAGCATTTGCTCTTTCAGCGCGTGAGCATCCACGCCTTTCTTCACGATGTAATCCTGGTGGAATACGTGACACATAAAGTGACCGTAATAGAGCTTGTAGACAATCTGGCTGTCGATTTCCGGCGGCAACTGTTCAAACCATTCGGTGTCATTACGACGCAGGGCGATATCTAACGCCAGGATGTCTTCCACTTCATCGGCATGCACGGCCTGATAGCGAATGGCTGCGCCTGCTGCTGCGAAGCGGTGAAGAAACGCTTTGCTGCCTTCTTCTGGTGTACAGGCGAAAAATGCGCCTTCAGCGGATTGGAAATACTCCGCTAACCAGGTCTGCGCTTCATCAATACCGTCGCCTGCCATCTTGAGCATTAAATGATGCTCGTACTGGTTACGGTAACTTTTCATTCGCTCTGGCAAATGCGCCGGGAAGGCATGCCCCAACTTCTGCATAAAGCGGTCGGTGAAGTGCGGTTTGAACAGCGGCACTTTCTCCAGCATCGCGTCGGTGCGGCCTTTCAGGGTGAAGAAGAACGGCATTTTGTCGGTGCCGAGCTTGTCGATCATCAGGAAGGTGTCTTTGCCGTACTGCTCGGCGATGTCATAGATATCGCGGTGCATGTACTCGCCCGCCACCGGCAGATTGGCGAAATTCGCCAGCATATGACGACGAATTTCCGTCAGCACTTCTGGCTGATTGGTGCCGATGTAAAACACCTGCTGGCGTTTTTCCGCTTCAAAGGTGTCGAGGCGTGCAGCGAAAACAGCCAGTTTTCCGGCGCAGCCAGAGGATTCAAACAGGCGCTCCGGATCGGCGTTGTAACGCGCCGGGGTATCGGCATCAACGTCGCGTACGCGGGTCACGTAATCATGATCATGCGCATGACGGCCATCATGCCTTACGTCACTGTCCTTAATGCGGTCATCGTCAAGCTTGCTAAGGATTTGCTCTGGCGTTTCGCCCAGATCAATACCCAGATGGTTCACCAGCTGCAATTTCCCGTCTTCGTTGATACGTGCGAAGAGCGACATTTCGGTGTACGCCGGGCCGCGCTGAACCAGCGATCCGCCGGAGTTATTGCAGATCCCGCCGATCACCGAAGCGCCGATACAGGAAGAGCCGATCACGGAGTGAGGCTCACGGCCCAGCGGTTTGAGCGCTTTTTCAAGCGAATACAGCGTGGTGCCCGGATAAGCCAGAACCTGCTGGCCTTTATCCAGCAGGTGCAGTTTGTCGAGGCGCAGGGTGCTGATAATGACAATCTGCCTGTCGTAATCGTTGCCGTTCGGGGTTGACCCTTCGGTCAGGCCTGTGTTGGCGGCCTGCATCAGAATGATTTTGTCGGCGTCGACGCAGGCGCTCAGGACGCGCCAAAGTTCGAGCAAACTGCCGGGAAAGACAACGGCGAGTGCATCGCCTTGTCCGGAACGAAAGCCCTTGCGATAGCGGGCGGTTTTGGCCGGGTCGGTCAGCAGGTGTGAATGGCCGACAAGGCGTGTCAGTTCTGCGATGAAAGCGGTGTTATCAGTTGTTGTTGTGGAGGACATCATCCCACTCCTTGTGGTGTAGCAATTAGTGCGTGCCTCAAGGATAGCGCTTTGTATGACAATTTGGAGCAAGAATGCAGCGAAAAATCGGAGCGTTACCCCTCCTTTGTGTTCGCTACCTCTTCTGGCTTATGGCAAACTGCTGTTTTTGGCACGCTTTTGCCGAGATACCCGGCCCGTTGAGAGAGTGAATAGAAGATGAAATGGCTATGTTCTGTAGGGGTTGCCGTTAGCCTTGCGCTGCACCCGGCGATGGCAGACGAGATGTTCGGTAATCACCCATTAACCCCGCAGGCGCGGGATGCGTTTGTCACCGATCTGCTGAAAAAAATGACCGTGGATGAAAAAATCGGTCAGCTTCGTCTGATTAGCGTCGGGCCAGATAACCCGAAAGAAGCCATCCGCGAGATGATCAAAGACGGGCAAGTCGGCGCCATTTTCAACACTGTCACGCGTCAGGATATCCGCGCGATGCAGGATCAGGTGATGCAACTCAGCCGCCTGAAAATTCCTCTGTTCTTCGCTTACGACGTGGTTCACGGTCAGCGTACCGTCTTCCCGATTAGCCTTGGTCTGGCTTCTTCCTTTAACCTCGATGCGGTGCGTACCGTAGGGCGCGTTTCGGCCTATGAAGCCGCAGACGATGGGCTGAATATGACCTGGGCGCCGATGGTGGATGTCTCGCGCGATCCGCGCTGGGGCCGTGCTTCCGAAGGCTTTGGTGAAGATACTTATTTAACGTCGATGATGGGTAAAACCATGGTCGAAGCGATGCAGGGTAAAAGCCCGGCAGAACGCTACTCCGTGATGACCAGCGTCAAGCACTACGCGGCTTACGGCGCGGTAGAAGGCGGCAAAGAGTACAACACCGTCGACATGAGCCCACAGCGTCTGTTCAACGACTACATGCCTCCGTACAAAGCGGGGCTGGATGCGGGTAGCGGCGGCGTGATGGTTGGTCTCAATTCGCTGAACGGCACGCCAGCCACCTCGGATTCGTGGCTGCTCAAAGACGTGCTGCGCGACCAGTGGGGCTTCAAAGGCATCACCATTTCTGACCATGGCGCTATCAAAGAACTCATCAAGCATGGTACGGCGGCTGACCCGGCTGACGCGGTTCGCGTAGCCATCAACGCTGGTATCGACATGAGCATGAGCGATGAGTATTACAGCAAATACCTGCCGGAGTTGATCAAGAGCGGCAAGGTGACGATGGCGCAGGTAGACGACGCGGCACGCCATGTGCTGAACGTCAAATATGACATGGGTCTGTTCAACGATCCGTACAGCCATCTGGGGCCAAAAGACTCTGATCCACAGGACACCAACGCCGAAAGCCGTCTGCATCGTCAGGATGCACGTGAAGTTGCGCGTGAAAGCCTGGTGCTGCTGAAAAACCGCCTTGAAACGCTGCCATTGAAAAAATCCGGCACGATCGCCGTGGTTGGCCCTCTGGCTGACAGCAAGCGTGACGTGATGGGAAGCTGGTCTGCGGCAGGCGTTGCCGATCAATCTGTTCCGGTACTGGACGGCATTAAAAATGCGGTCGGCGATAACGCGAAAGTGATTTACGCCAAAGGCGCGAACATCACCAATGACAAAGATATCGTTAACTTCCTCAACCTGTACGAAGAAGCAGTGAAGGTTGACCCACGCACACCGAAAGCGATGATTGATGAAGCGGTTGCCGCTGCTAAACAGTCCGACGTGGTTGTGGCTGTGGTCGGCGAAGCGCAGGGCATGGCGCATGAAGCTTCCAGCCGTACCGATATCAGCATTCCACAAAGTCAGAAAGACTTGATTGCCGCCCTGAAAGCGACCGGGAAACCACTGGTGCTGGTGCTGATGAACGGCCGTCCGTTAACACTGGTGCAGGAAGACCAGCAGGCCGATGCGATTCTGGAAACCTGGTTCGCGGGCACGGAAGGCGGCAATGCCATCGCCGACGTGCTGTTCGGGGATTACAACCCATCGGGCAAGCTGCCGATGTCCTTCCCGCGCTCTGTGGGTCAGATCCCAACGTATTACAGCCACCTGAATACCGGCCGCCCGTATAACGCCGATAAGCCGAACAAGTACACCTCCCGCTACTTTGATGAAGCGAATGGTCCGCTGTATCCGTTCGGTTACGGCCTGAGCTACACCACCTTCAGCGTGTCTGATGTGAAGCTTTCTTCACCAACGATGAAGCGTGATGGCAGCGTGACGGCAAGCGTTGACGTGACGAACACCGGCAAGCGCGAAGGCGCAACCGTCATGCAGATGTACGTGCAGGACGTGACCGCCTCGATGAGCCGCCCGGTGAAACAGCTGCGCGGCTTTGAGAAAGTGAACCTCAAGCCGGGTGAAACCAAAACCGTCAGCTTCCCGATTGATGAGAGTGCGCTGAAGTTCTGGAATCAGCAGATGAAATACGCCGCTGAGCCAGGCAAATTTAACGTCTTTATCGGCGTGGATTCTGCCCGCGTGAAACAGGGCGAGTTCGAACTGCAGTAAACCCAATGCCGGGCGGCGACTTCGTCTTGCCCGGCCTACAACTCCCGCATTTTCTGTAGGCCGGGCAAACAACGTGCCGCCCGGCAATACAGCCCAAATTTTGCCGCTTCGCTTAAAACCTGCTTTCTATTTCAACATTTGAGATTTCGTAACGGCCAATCCTGGGCTATCTTTTTAATCTAACGCCCTGAAAATACACAGCAGAAGAGGAATAAGCATGACAGTGAAAACATGGGGTATTGCCGGGGCGCTGCTGCTTGCAGCTACCGCGCAGGCGGCGGAGCCTGTCAAAGTGGGGTCAAAAATTGATACCGAAGGGGCTCTGCTGGGCAACATCATTTTGCAGGTGCTGGACAGCCACGGCGTGAAAACCGTCAACAAAGTACAGCTTGGCACCACGCCAGTTGTCCGCGGCGCAATCACTTCAGGTGAACTGGATATCTATCCGGAATACACCGGCAACGGCGCTTTCTTCTTCAAAGATGAAAACGATCCGGCCTGGAAGAACGCGGCTCAGGGCTACGAAAAAGTGAAGAAGCTGGATGCTGAACAAAACAAGCTTATCTGGCTGACGCCTGCTCCGGCGAATAACACCTGGACCATCGCGCTGCGCAAGGACCTGGCCGAGAAAAACAAACTCACTTCGCTTGATGATTTAAGCGCTTACCTGAAAAAAGGCGGCACCTTTAAGCTGGCCGCTTCGGCGGAGTTTATCGAACGCCCGGATGCGTTACCGGCCTTTGAAAAGGCCTACAACTTCAAACTCGACCAGAGCCAATTGCTTTCACTGGCAGGCGGTGACACGGCGGTGACTATCAAAGCCGCGGCTCAGCAAACGTCGGGCGTGAATGCGGCGATGGCCTACGGAACCGACGGCCCGGTGGCTGCGCTGGGGCTGCAAACGCTGACTGACCCTAAAGGCGTGCAGCCAATCTATGCGCCCACTCCGGTGGTGCGTGAAGCCGTACAAAAAGAGTATCCGCAGATTGGCGACTGGCTGAAACCGGTCTTTGAAAAGCTGGATGAAAAGACGTTGCAAACGCTGAATGCCAGCATTGCAGTTGAAGGGCTGGAAGCGAAGAAAGTGGCTGCTGACTGGCTGAAACAACAAGGGCTAGTGAAGTAACTTCGTGCGAATATCCTGTCATAACCGTGTGGTGCTGCTGTTGGTGCTGATTGCACTGGCAGCAGCCGTTCTGCCGTTTGTTAACTACGCGCCAAACAGGCTGGTGTCAGGCGAAAGCCGCCAGCTCTGGCAAATCTGGCCATTTCCTCCCGCGCTTTTACTGATTGCGCCGCTGCTGCTGGCGGGGCTGAGCCTGATCCCTGGCCGTCTTGCGTTAGCGTTCACCTTGCTCCTGGCACAATTGCTGTTTGTTGCGCTTTTCTGGAGCAGCGGCAAGGCTGCGACCTGGCTTGCGCAAAGTGGAAGCCCGCTGGCACGAACCTCGCCCGGTAGCGGATTATGGCTGTGGCTGGCGGTCACGCTGCTGATTTGCAGTGATGCGATTCGCCGGTTGGCTGCGGGTTCTCTCTGGCGTTGGCTGTTGAATGCGCAAATCTGGATCTTGCCTGTGGCGCTGTTGTGGTCTGGCGAACTGGACTCCCTTTCGTTGATGAAAGAGTACTTCAATCGCCAGGACGTCTTTGACAGTGCGCTCCAGCAGCATCTGATTTTGCTGTTTGGTACGCTGCTGCCGGGTTTGCTGATTGGCGTGCCGCTTGGCCTGTGGTGCTGGCGCTATCAAGGCAGGCAAACCCGTGTCTTCACCGTGCTGAATGTCATTCAAACCATTCCTTCCGTGGCACTGTTTGGCTTGCTGATTGCGCCGCTTGCCGGATTGGTAAAACACTTTCCGTTACTTTCCAGTTGGGGAATCGGCGGCACAGGGCTGACGCCTGCTTTAATCGCCCTGGTGCTGTATGCACTGTTGCCACTGGTGCGCGGTGTGGTGGCGGGTATGCAACAGGTCGCTGCGGATGTCATGGAAAGCGCGGCGGCGATGGGCATGAGCCGTACGCAGCGCTTCTGGAAAGTACAGCTGCCGCTGGCCTTGCCTGTGCTTTTACGCAGCTTACGCGTGGTCACAGTGCAAACCGTCGGAATGGCGGTTGTCGCGGCGCTGATTGGCGCAGGCGGCTTTGGTTCGCTGGTCTTCCAGGGCCTGCTCAGCAGCGCGCTGGATCTGGTGTTGCTTGGGGTGATCCCGGTGATCGCTCTGGCGGTGGTGGTGGATGCGCTGTTCAGTCTGTGGATAGCCTTACTGGAGGGCGACGCCCATGATTGAATTTCAGCAGGTGACAAAATTATTCGACGGCAAACCAGCGGTCAAAGAGCTGGATTTGGAGCTCAAAGAAGGGGCGTTTTCGGTGCTGATTGGCACCTCCGGCTCCGGAAAATCCACCACCCTGAAGATGATTAACCGTCTGGAAGAGCACGACAGCGGCACCATTCGCTTTGCCGGAGAAGACATCCGCCAACAGCCCGTGTTAGCGCTGCGTCGGCGTATGGGCTATGCAATCCAGTCGATTGGTTTGTTTCCCCACTGGACGGTGGCGCAAAACATTGCCACGGTGCCGCAGCTGCAGAAATGGAGCAAAGCACGAATCAATGAGCGTGTGGATGAGTTAATGGCGCTGCTGGGTCTTGAACCGTCAATGCGCGATCGCCTGCCGCACCAGCTTTCCGGCGGACAACAACAGCGCGTCGGCGTGGCTCGTGCGCTGGCGGCCAATCCTGAAGTGTTGTTGATGGACGAACCGTTTGGCGCGCTCGATCCGGTGACCCGCAACTCGCTGCAACAAGAGATGCGCCGCATTCACCAGTTGCTTGGGCGCACGATTGTGCTGGTGACGCATGACATCGATGAAGCGTTGCGCCTTGCCGATCATCTGGTGCTGATGGACAACGGCGAAGTGGTGCAGCAGGGCACGCCGCTGTCGATGCTGACGTCGCCGGAAAATGATTTTGTGCGTGAGTTTTTCGGTCGCAGTGAACTTGGGGTGAGGTTACTTTCCCTGCGAGGCGTAGCCGACTTTGTGCGTCCGAATGAACAAGTTGCAGGCGAACCGCTGCAAGCGTCGATGTCGTTGCGCGAAGCGTTATCGCTGTTTGTCGCCAGACGCAGTGAAGTCTTGCCGGTGGTTGACGAGGACGGTAAACCCTTCGGTGCTTTGCATTTTGCCGATTTGCTGAAAGGAGAGGCGAAAAGTGAAAGCCCTGCGTGATCCGCTGCTCTGGCTGCTGGTGGTGTTTGGGGTATTGCTGACGGTGATGCCCTACAGCGCGCCGTTCTTTAGCGCGCTTTTTCCGGAGTTGCCACGCCCGCTTTATCAGCAGCAAAGCTTCTGGTCGTTGACCCTGGCGCATTTTTCGCTGGTGGGTATTTCCAGCCTGGTAGCAACGCTGATTGGCGTGGGAGCAGGCATTGCGGTGACGCGCCCGGCAGGAAGGGAGTTTCGCTCGCTGGTGGAAACTATCGCCGCAATGGGGCAGACATTTCCGCCCGTGGCGGTACTGGCCATCGCCGTGCCGGTGATGGGGTTTGGCCGAGAACCAGCCATTATCGCGTTGATTTTGTATGGTGTGTTGCCGGTGTTGCAGGGTACGCTCGCCGGGCTGGCTTCAGTGCCCGCGGGTGTGTTGAGCGTGGCGCAAGGCATGGGAATGAACGGCTGGCAGCGTCTGCTGAAAGTGGAACTGCCGCTGGCGGCCCCGGTGATGATTGCCGGTATTCGCACCTCGGCTATCGTCAACATTGGTACGGCGACCATCGCGTCAACGGTCGGCGCGAATACCCTGGGCACGCCGATCATTATCGGTCTGAGCGGCTTTAATACGGCGTATGTGATTCAGGGGGCGATACTGGTGGCGATGGCGGCCATTATTGTTGACCGCGCCTTCGAGCGTCTGGCCCAGATGCTCAGCCGACACCACCGCGCACGATAAACGAGTAGCCTGCGAGCATAACGCCGCTGACACCGCCGATGGCCATCAGAACGAAGAGGGTGATCACAGCCAGTTTGGCAGGTTTCATGATGTGCTCCTTTTGTTAATCTGACGATTATACGGTGAAGCACGCTTGTTAATGAACCCTTAATTTCCCAGGCGCAGCACGTTTAGCCCCTGGTCGCGCCAGAGTTGAAGTTGTTCAATCTGGCCGGAAGGGGAGGCATCGCCACACCACACCAGCAGGGTTTGCCCATCGAACAGTTCCGGGCGCAGATGATGCAGCGAGTGCGCCAGAACGTCCACACGCCAGCCTTGCTCGCAGGCTATCCAGCCTTCCAGCCACAATCGGGTGGTATCGGTAATGTTCCAGCCAACCACCAGCGCATCGCGTCCCTGTCGTTTACGGGCAGAGGCCATACACAAGGAAATGTAGTTAATCAGCACGCCATCCAGCACACTAAGCAGCGCCTGAAGCGTGGGTTGAGAACTTTGCAAACGCAGACGTAAAGGAATAAAAAGGTGGCTCACCAGTGTCTGAGCGGGGTAGTCACGGCCTCGCTCTTTGATCCACAGCCTCAGCCGATTGAGATTGCCGTCCTGCAAAAAACGCAGCAGGGTTTCCTGATGTTCACGCCAGCCGCTCTGCTGCTCCGCTGACGCTTCGGTCAGCAGCGTTTTCACTTTACTGACCTGAACGCCGGTCTCAATCCAGCGTTTAATTTCGCGGATCCTGTCGATATCTCCGTCATTAAACAACCGATGTCCGCCATCGGTTCGTTGGGGCTTTAACAGGTCATAACGCCGCTGCCAGGCACGCAGGGTTACCGGATTTACATCACAAAGCAGAGCCACTTCACCAATTGTGTAAAGCGCCATGTCTCACCTCAGCTCGCGCATCCCCATCATAACTGTAGACGGCTTTCGTCGAACCAGGAAGAAGTGGTCGATTTTTGTTCACTTCTGCGCGCGAGGATCGCGAAAAAGTGTGATCTTCTGCTGGAAATTCTGCTTTTGCCCTGGCGGTCAAAGAAACGTTTCGCTCCTTAGTGTAGGGTACGCCCTTTCATATAGCGCGTGGTCTGTGGGTATGTACGAGTTTAATCTGGTGTTGCTGCTGCTTCAGCAGATGTGTGTCTTTTTGGTCATCGCGTGGTTGATGAGCAAAACGCGCCTGTTTATCCCGCTGATGCAGGTCACCGTGCGTCTCCCCCATAAGTTGCTGTGCTACGTCACCTTCTCCATCTTTTGCATCATGGGCACTTATTTTGGCTTGCACATCGAGGATTCTATCGCCAACACACGCGCGATAGGCGCGGTCATGGGTGGCCTGTTGGGTGGGCCGGTGGTAGGTGGTTTGGTTGGTTTAACTGGCGGTTTGCACCGTTACTCAATGGGCGGTATGACAGCGCTGAGCTGCATGGTGTCGACCATTGTCGAGGGTTTACTCGGCGGCCTGGTACACAGCATTCTTATCCGTCGCGGTCGTAGCGATAAAGTTTTTAATCCCCTCACGGCCGGGGCGATTACCTTTGTGGCTGAGATGGTGCAGATGGCGATCATTTTGCTCATCGCACGTCCGTTCAGTGACGCGCTGCATCTGGTGCAAAGCATCGCCGCGCCGATGATGGTCACCAATACCGTCGGTGCCGCGCTGTTCATGCGTATCCTGCTCGATAAGCGGGCGATGTTTGAAAAATACACCTCTGCGTTTTCCGCGACAGCCCTCAAAGTGGCGGCGTCCACCGAGGGGATTTTGCGGCAAGGATTCAACGAAGAAAACAGTATGCGCGTGGCCCAGGTGCTGATTCAGGAACTGGATATCGGCGCGGTGGCAATCACTGACAGAGATAAGCTGCTGGCCTTCACCGGCATTGGCGACGATCACCATCTGCCCGGTAAACCTATTTCTTCGCGCTACACGCAAAAAGCCATCGACACCGGCGAAGTGGTGTATGCCGATGGCAACGAAGTGCCGTATCGCTGCTCGATTCACCCTCACTGCAAACTGGGGTCGACGCTGGTTATTCCATTGCGCGGGGAAAACCAACGGGTGATTGGCACCATCAAACTGTATGAAGCGAAGAATCGGCTGTTCAGCTCAATCAACCGTACGCTGGGCGAAGGTATCGCGCAGTTACTCTCGGCGCAGATTTTAGCCGGGCAATATGAACGGCAAAAAGCGCTGCTCACTCAGTCAGAAATCAAACTGCTCCACGCGCAGGTCAATCCTCATTTCCTGTTTAACGCCCTGAATACGTTGATGGCGGTGATCAGACGAGACAGTGAGCAGGCCGGGCAACTGGTGCAGTATCTGTCGACCTTCTTCCGTAAAAATCTCAAGCGCCCGTCGGAGATTGTGACTCTGGCAGATGAAATTGAGCACGTGAACGCCTATCTGCAAATCGAAAAAGCCCGCTTCCAGGCGCGGTTACAGGTGCAGCTCAGCGTGCCGCCTGCGCTGGCACATCATCAGCTACCGGCCTTCACCTTACAGCCGATAGTGGAGAACGCCATTAAACACGGCACGTCGCAGTTGCTGGGCGTGGGCGAAATTACAATACGAGCCAGCCTTGATGAACGCTGGCTGCAGTTGGACATTGAAGATAACGCCGGACTGTATCAGCCGAATCCGCAGTCCAGCGGGTTGGGCATGAACCTGGTCGACAGGCGTTTACGGACTCGATTTGGCGATGAGTGTGGAATAACTGTTGCCTGCGAGCCGGAAAAATTCACCCGTATTACTCTGCGACTGCCTCTGGAGGACAACGCATGCTGAAAGTGTTAATTGTGGATGATGAGCCTCTGGCACGCGAAAATCTGCGCATCCTGCTTGAAGCGCAAGCAGATCTGGAGATAGTCGGTGAGTGCGATAACGCGGTTGAGGCCATTGGGGCAGTGCACCGTTTGCGCCCGGACGTGCTGTTTCTGGATATCCAGATGCCGCGGATCAGCGGGCTGGAAATGGTCGGCATGCTCGACCCGGAACATCGCCCGTGGGTGGTTTTTTTGACCGCCTTTGATGAATATGCGGTCAAGGCGTTTGAAGAGCATGCTTTTGATTATTTGCTGAAACCGATTGAAAAACCGCGGCTGGATAAAACACTCGCTCGGTTGCGACAGACCCGAACACAGCAGGATATGTCGCTGCTGGGTGAAAGCCAGCAGGCGCTGAAGTTTATCCCTTGCACCGGGCACAGCCGTATCTGGTTATTACAGATGGAAGACGTGGCGTTCGTCAGTAGCAGAATGAGCGGTGTCTTTGTCACCGATCGTGAAGGAAAAGAAGGCTTTACCGAACTGACGCTGCGCACCCTGGAAAGCCGCACGCCGCTGCTGCGCTGCCATCGCCAGCATCTGGTGAACATGTCGCATCTGAAAGAAATCCGCCTTGAAGAGAACGGTCAGGCTGAGCTGTTGCTTAAGGCCGGGCAAACGGTGCCAGTCAGTCGTCGCTATCTTCGCAGCCTGAAAGAGGCGATAGGGCTGTAAAACTGGTACACTTCGCGCTAATCGCATCATCGATAGCTGAAGGCACTATGGTAAGTAATGATATTTTGCGCAGCTTGCGCTACACACTGAAATGCAACAACAACGATCTGGTGCGCATTCTGGCGCTGGCCGGAATGGAATCCACGTCAGCAGGTTTCGATACCTGGATGACCAAAGAAGATGAAGAAGGCTTTGTTCGCTGCCCGGACATTATCCTGTCTGGTTTTTTGAACGGTCTCATCTACGACAAACGCGGGAAAGATGAGTCTGCACCAGAGCTGGCGCTTGAGCGTCGGATCAACAACAACGTGGTACTGAAAAAACTGCGCATCGCGTTTTCTCTGAAAACCGACGACATTCTGGCGATCATGACCGAGCAAAAATTCCGTGTTTCAATGCCGGAAATCACCGCGATGATGCGTGCTCCGGATCATAAAAACTACCGTGAATGTGGTGACCAGTTTATGCGTTATTTCCTGCGTGGGTTGACCAATCGGGTCCACGCCGCGAAGCCATAATATTCTTCCCAGAATAAGCGCGAAAAAAAGCCGGAGACATGCTCCGGCTTTTTCGTTTATTTCACCTGCTGACCAGGCTGCGCACCGCTGTCCGGGCTTAACAGGAAAATATCTTTCCCGCCAGGGCCTGCGGCCATCACCATGCCTTCTGAAATGCCGAAGCGCATTTTGCGTGGGGCCAGGTTAGCGACCATCACCGTCAGGCGACCAATCAGCGCTTGTGGGTCTGGATACGCGGAACGAATGCCGGAGAAGACATTGCGTTTCTCGCCGCCGAGATCCAGCGTCAGTTGCAGCAGCTTGTCAGAGCCTTCCACGAACTGGGCGTTTTCAATCAGCGCGATACGCATATCGACTTTTGCGAAATCATCAAAGGTGATGGTTTCCTGAATCGGATCGTCCGCCAGCGGGCCGGTCACCGGGGTGCTGTTCAGGGCTTTCACTTCTTCCTTAGAGGCTTCAACCAGCGCTTCAACCTGTTTCATGTCGATACGGTTGTAGAGCGCTTTGAAGGTGTTCACCTTGTGGCTGAGCAATGGCTGAGCAATCGCATCCCAGCTCAGTTCGCTGTTGAGGAAGGCTTCAGAACGCTCTGACAGCAGTGGCAGAACCGGCTTCAGGTAAGTCATCAGCACGCGGAACAGGTTGATGCCCATGGAGCAGATGGATTGCAGGTCAGCATCGCGGCCTTCCTGTTTTGCCACCACCCAAGGAGCCTGCTCATCGACATAGCGGTTAGCCAGGTCAGCCAGCGCCATGATTTCGCGGATGGCTTTACCGAACTCACGGCTTTCCCAGGCTTCACCGATAGTCTGTGCTGCGTCGGTAAAGGTTTTGTACAGCACAGGGTCAGCCAGTTCAGCCGCCAGCACGCCGTCGAAACGCTTGGCGATAAAGCCTGCGTTACGGGACGCCAGGTTCACCACTTTGTTAACGATGTCGGCGTTCACACGCTGGACGAAATCTTCCAGGTTGAGGTCGATATCGTCGATGCGGGAAGAGAGCTTCGCGGTGTAGTAATAACGCAGGCTGTCAGCATCGAAGTGGTTCAGCCAGGTGCTGGCTTTGATAAAGGTGCCGCGAGATTTTGACATCTTCGCACCGTTCACCGTCACATAACCGTGGACGAACAGGTTGGTGGGCTTGCGGAAACCGCTACCTTCCAGCATGGCTGGCCAGAACAGGCTGTGGAAGTAGACGATGTCTTTACCGATGAAGTGATACAGCTCAGCATCGGAGTCTTTTTTCCAGTATTCATCGAAGCTGGTGGTGTCGCCGCGCTTGTCGCACAGGTTTTTGAAAGAACCCATGTAGCCAATTGGCGCGTCCAGCCAGACGTAGAAATACTTGCCCGGCGCACCTGGGATTTCGAAGCCGAAATACGGCGCATCGCGGGAGATATCCCACTGTTGCAGGCCGTGTTCAAACCACTCCTGCATCTTGTTCGCTACTTGCTCCTGCAGCGCGCCGCTGCGGGTCCACGCTTGCAGCATTTCGCTAAAGGATGGCAGGTCAAAGAAGAAGTGTTCAGATTCACGCATCACTGGCGTCGCGCCAGACACCACGGATTTCGGCTCGATAAGCTCGGTTGGGCTGTAGGTTGCGCCGCACACTTCGCAGTTGTCGCCGTACTGATCCGGGGATTTACATTTCGGGCAGGTGCCTTTAACGAAACGGTCCGGCAGGAACATGCCTTTTTCCGGATCGTAAAGCTGAGAGATGGTGCGGTTCTTAATAAAACCGTTCTCTTTCAGGCGACCATAAATAAGCTCAGACAGCTCACGGTTCTCGTCGCTGTGCGTCGAGTGGTAGTTGTCATAGCTGATGTTAAAGCCCGCAAAGTCGGTCTGATGCTCCTGACTCATTTCGGCAATCATCTGCTCCGGGGTGATACCAAGCTGCTGAGCTTTCAGCATGATTGGCGTACCGTGGGCGTCGTCGGCGCAGATGAAATTGACCTGATGGCCGCGCATTCGCTGGTAACGGACCCAGACATCAGCCTGGATATGCTCCAGCATATGACCGAGGTGGATGGAGCCGTTGGCGTACGGCAGAGCGCACGTTACCAGAATTTTTTTCGCGACTTGAGTCATAGTGAACATTACTTCCTGCTTTTGAAAGGGGTATCGAGTTTACCAAACTGGCCTTTATTGCGCTACGCAAGCGGGGCATTAATCCAGAGTTGAATAATTATTACCTGCCAGCGGCTCTCGCAGTTACAATTAGACCTTTCAGAACACCTAAAAAGGAGTCGGGATGAGTTCACAATCCCAGGCCAAATCCCCGGAGCGTTTGCGTGCGATGGTTGCAGGCACGTTGGCCAATTTTCAGCACCCAACCCTGAAGCACAACCTCACCGCGCTCAAAGCGCTGCATCACGTGGCGTGGCTCGATGACACCGTGCATATCGAAATTCAAATGCCCTTTGCCTGGCACAGCGCTTTCGAAGAGCTCAAAGAGCAGTGCAGCGCTGAGCTGCTGCGCATCACTGGCGCGAAGGCTATCGACTGGAAGTTGTCGCATGCTATCGCCACGCTGAAACGCGTGAAAAACCAGCCGGGTATTAACGGCGTGAAGAACATCATTGCCGTCAGTTCAGGTAAAGGTGGTGTGGGCAAATCGTCCACGGCAGTGAACCTGGCGCTGGCGCTGGCCGCTGAAGGGGCGAAGGTGGGCATTCTGGATGCAGATATCTACGGCCCGTCCATTCCGATGATGCTGGGCGCAGAAGATCAGCGTCCTACATCGCCAGACGGCACCCACATGGCGCCAATCATGAAATTTGGCCTGGCCACTAACTCCATTGGTTATCTGGTGACTGACGACAACGCCATGGTATGGCGGGGTCCGATGGCAAGCAAAGCGTTGATGCAGATGCTGCAAGAGACGCTGTGGCCGGATCTGGATTATCTGGTGCTGGATATGCCACCGGGCACCGGTGATATTCAGCTGACGCTGGCGCAAAACATTCCTGTAACCGGCGCACTGGTGGTCACCACACCGCAGGATATCGCGCTTATCGATGCCAAAAAAGGCATCGTGATGTTCGAAAAAGTCGAGGTGCCGGTGCTCGGCATTGTCGAAAACATGAGCATGCACATTTGCAGCAACTGCGGCCACCACGAACCGATTTTCGGTACCGGCGGTGCAGAGCGCCTGGCGCAGCAGTACCACACGCAACTGCTGGGGCAAATGCCACTGCACATCAGCCTGCGCGAAGATCTCGACCGCGGCACGCCAACCGTTGTGGCGCGCCCTGACAGTGAATTCACCAGCCTGTATCGCCAGCTCGCCGGGCGTGTTGTTGCCCAGCTGTACTGGCAAGGCGAAGTCATCCCGGGTGATATCGCATTCCGTGCTGTCTGATTTCGTCGCCTAAAGCCTCATACCAGGCCACCTTCTCAGGTGGCTTTTTTCATACTAAGGGGTGCAACCCTTTCGAGGTATTCAGCCAGCGTGGGGCTTGCATGGTGTCTGCCAGAAAACTGGTGAGATCGTAGAGTAATCCTTGCAGCGTTTCATCAATGCGCAGGGTGCGCGGGCTGCCGGAGAGCAGTTCGCTCAGGGCGATGCAATATTCACACAGCAAGTCACTTTCTGTGTCCATTGTCGGTGAGGTTGTGGGCCGAACATTGACGGTGAACTGTTCGACCAGGGCGTCAGGGATCGGATCGTTCAGTGTGGGGTGAAGCAGGCTCAGACACTGGTGCAGACGCTGATAAAGCGCTTGTTGTGTCAGCATATCCTCTTCATCGAGGGCCGTGGCAGCGAGATTTTCGCAGTGCTTTATCGTGTCGATAAAATCGCTCTCAGGTTCCACTTCAACGTACATAAGGGGGTGGGTCCAGACTGCTGGTGCTTCCATTGCGATCGCCTCCATGATGGCGTAACCACTGTTTTTATATACAGGCATTGTAAGCGATGATGAAGAGACAGCAACGAGGAATAGCGCAACCAGGATCGCAAAACGGAATGAAAATGAATGTATGCAGTGGGCAGAGGCATCAGGCCAGACGGTAATGCATCAGCCAGTAATCGCCGTCAGGCGAAATTCCCTGGGCTTCCTGCTGCCATCCGTGACGCAGGTAAAACTGCAGGGCATGTTCATTTTGCACCAGGCATTTCAAGGCTCCGGTGCTGGTGAAGGTGGACTGCACCTTTTCCAGCAAGGCATGGCCAACGCCTCGCCCCTGAAAGTCGGGATCGACGAATAAATTATGCAGGAAATTATCGCTTTCCCACACCGAAGCAAACCCGGCGCGGTGCCCGTCAATGTCGGCTACCCAGAGTTGTTCGTCGAGTGTGGCGGCGTCGAAATCCTCAAGCTGCCACTCTGACGAGTTCATCCAGGGCCAGCTGATTTTACGGGCGCGAAGAAATAAGGTGCGCAGGAAAGGGCGATCAGATTCTTGTCCGGGGCGAATGATCATGCTCTTCTCCGGCGTGAAATGACTGTGAGCACCAGGGATGCTCACAGCGGGCACGATTAGCGATGATAGAAAATCTCGCCGTCGTAGACTTTAAGGATTTTGCCATCAGCGTCGGTGATCAGCACGTAGTTGCCACCCATATACGTCCAGTGGCTTCCCGCGTCAGGGGCTGGCAGGTTACGTAACTGCCACTGTTTAATGTTGTACTCTTCAGTGCGGTACATTTCCGGCACGGCATCGCCGATGTTGAAATGGGTGAAATCCGCAATAAACTCTTTCAGTTCATATTTCTGAATCCCGGAAGTCGACACCGTTGCGGGTGCAGCCGATACCGCACCGGCTGTCGCCAGCAGTACGCCCAGAAGCATCATTTTTGTTTTACGCATTACCTTCTCCACACAGTCTTTCAATCGATAGCCGGGACTAAAATTCGCAGCCCCGTATCATTCCTGATGCGACTGCCTGCTGGCAAGTGTCTTGCAAGCAAAAAAGTGTAAGCAAACCCCGAAAAACGCGGATGTTTGTAGTCTGGAAAGGGCTTTTTGAGACGATTCCGGTGAATCCGGTTTACACTATCAGGCGTTAACGACAGGAGAAGAAAATGCTCAGACTGGAAGATCTGACATTGTTTGTGCGTGCCGCGGCACTGGGCAGCTTCAGCGTGGCGGCACGAGAAGCCGGTTTTGCGCCGGCTCAGGTGAGCGCCGCCATCAAACGCCTTGAAACTCAGCTCAATATCCGGTTATTCGCGCGTTCGACGCGAAGCCTGCGCTTAACGCCGGAGGGGGAAACCTGGCTCCCTTACGCCACGCAAATGCTGGAAACGTTGCAGGCCGGGCTGCAAAAAATTCAGGCACCGGAAGATGAAGTACGCGGAACGTTGCAGATTGCGGTGCCTTCAGATTTAGGGCGCAACCTTTTGCTCTCTGTGTTTCAGGATTTCAGGCGACGTCACCCGGCGCTGCGGCTGAGAATATTATTCTCGGACAATTTAACCGACGTGTTTAAAGACCCCGTTGATGTCGCTTTTCGTTACGGCGTGATTGACGACGCTTCGTTTATTTCTCTGCCGGTCGCCGCGGAAAACCGCCGGGTGCTGGTGGCCTCACCGGAATGGATCTCTCGCAATGGCGAACCCAAAACACTGGAAGATCTTCAACAAAAGAATGCGCTGACTTATCTGTTGCGAGGCAGGCTTTACGATCGCTGGACGTTGTTCCGCGACGGACAGCGGCACGAGGTTCAGGTCAACAGCAGCATTATGAGCGACGACGCGGAAGTGATTCACCGCCTGGCGCTGGCGGGTGAAGGCATCGCCAACAAGTCATGGCTGGATGTGTGTGAGGATGTGGCAGAAGGGCGATTGCGCTTAATCTTGCCGGACTATCAAGGCGATGTCGTGCCCCTGAATATGATTTGCCCGCACCGTAAACAACTCTCTGCCGGTGTGCGCTTGCTGTATGATGCGGTTCGTGAAAAATGCGCTCCGCTTATCCAAAAATATCCAGTCTGATCCTGCCCTTACGGCATAATAATAGTGACTTCATGTTTTGATACATTATTGTTGTGCCTTAAAAATGTCTTTCAGAGCATCCTCGTGGATATTGGAGTGGGAAAAGTGATATTTATTTTAAAATAACCTTGTGTTTGTCGTGATAAGTGAATGTCGGTATTCTTTGTCTGCCAATCCTGTCTGCACTAGCTGACACTTCAAATAAGCCAGTTGATACATGTATAAATTGACGATTCATCCTTCAAGATACTTGAAGGAGGAAAATACGCTATTTAACACCCTTATGCTTATTGCAACGACGCTGCTGTTTTACAGCTTAAGCAACGCGTTGCAGGTTGAGGGGCATGTCGCGCTGTTCTGGCCTTTAAACGCCGTGCTGGTAGGGTTGTTTTCTCGGTATTCTTTCTTCAACCGTCCTTATTATTATACGGTCAGTCTGCTGTCGTTATTGGTGTGGGATAGCTTCTTCACAATAAACAGTCCAGGGGCGGTGCTGGTGAATGTCTCCAATATTAGTTTCGTGCTGATATTGGTGAACTGTATTTTGCGAGAAGGCCCAGCCACAGCAGAAACGGTAAAATTAAATGTATTGCGACTCTACAGCTATTGCTTGCTTAGCGCATTACTGTGTTCTGTGCCTGGAAGTTATGGTTTTGCGTTATCCGGTTCTGCGTCATTTCGTGATGTTTATCCGGTCTGGTTTAGTGAAGAATTTTCGACCAGCGTCCTGATCTTACCGTTTTTATTGACGTGGACAGGCTCACTGAGCTTTCGCTCGTTTGCGCCTAAAAAGTTAATACCGCTGATCACGCTGATCCTGAGTCTGACGGTTTCAGGGCTGAGCGGCGGCATTGGCAGTTTGTCGATGACGCTTCCGGCTTTGATTTGGTGCGCTATCAGCTACTCGCTACCGACGACCTGCCTGTTGACGATGCTGACGGGCACGGCGGAAGTGCTGATGGTGGATGCTCATTGGGTGTATACCAACCTGACCGGGCACATTACCCAGGTGTTCTCCGCGCGCATGGGCATTGCTTCCATTGCCATTAGCCCGGTGATTGTGGCGGCGAGCGTACAGGCGATTAACACCCTGGTGAAGCAGCTGTCAGCGCGAGCCAATTACGACTATTTGACGCGAGTGCATTCCCGCTACGGATTGTATGAGCAGTTGAAAGCGCAGGATCAGAAGGCGGTCAACACCCCGCTGAATGTCATGTTGCTGGATATCGACCACTTTAAAAACATCAATGATACCCACGGTCATGATTGCGGCGACAACGTGCTCTCGGCCTTTGCCAGCCGGGTTCAGGAAGTGGTCGGTGAGCAAGGCATTGTGGCGAGAATGGGGGGCGAAGAATTTGCCGTCGTCATGCCTGATGCCTCAGAGGGAAAAGGCTATCGCCTGGCGGAGGCCATTCGCGAAGAAATAGAACAAATGGAGCTGACGTGGGGAAGCGACACCTTAACGCTCACCGTCAGCATCGGGCTTAGCCATGGTGAAGCCGCACGCCGTGGCATTGTTGACTCGTTCGACAGGTTGCTCACAGAAGCGGATCACTATTTGTATCAGTCCAAAAAGACCGGCCGCAACAGGACGAGCGCGGCACCTTCGGTCATGGATAAACATCTGGCGCATTCTGCCTCCTGAGAGGCCATCGTGCCTCTACCATCAACCTCTCATTCTTTAGAGCTTAACCGTCCCGAGATCTATGGAAATGTCGTCCTTAAAAGCGTACCCGTTCACCTTGTTCAGAAGCGTGATGGTCATTTTGTTGGTTACTCTAATAGTGATGGTCACCTCGGCGACCTGCTTTTTTGACTATCAAAGCCGCCAGAACGGTAATCAGATGAGCCAGCAATTGCTGCTGACCCAAAGCGAAATGGCACAGCACATGCTGGAAGAGTACCTCGATAACCCTCATGAATTGAGCCATCTGTTGCAGCAGTATTTGCAGGGCGGGCAAAGCAGTCTTAACAATGAAATGATCCGCCCGGAAATGGTGTACCTGACCTCGCGGGCGTTTTCGGCTATTCCTGCCTTCCACAGCTTTTCCTGGTCTGAGGCCAACGGTGAACATTTTGCGATTTTACGCGACAAACCTGGCAGCCGGATTTATCTCGAACGCACAGACAGCCGGAACCCGAACCTGCTCATCAGCTACAACGGGCTGAGCGAAGAGACCAACATCGTCAAATCCAATGACAACTTCGATGTTCAGGCCCAGCCCTGGTTTCGTTCGGCGCAGCTTCAGCACAACCCCTGGTGGACGACCACGCCTGACAAACAAGGGCTAATCGCCACCTTGCACTCTCCGGTTTATGCCAACAAAGGGCGGTTTCTGGGCGTGATTTCCAGCAGCCTGAGAGTGGCTGAGATGAGCCAGTTTCTGGAAAGCATCAAACCCGGTAGCGACTATTCGTTGATGCTGATTGGCCCGGATCAGCAGGTGATCGCCAGCACGGATAACGCACCTCCTTCCGCTCAACTTGCTGATCCGCAGAGTGAAGACGCTATTCAGACGTTTGAAGTGGGCCAGAAAACCTGGCTTGCGACCACGTTTGATGTTCAGGACAGTGAGCATTTGCTGAACTGGCGCGGTGTATTGATGGTACCGAAAACGGCGGTGCTGGCCGGGAGCAAGCAGCAGCACCTGCTTATCTCATTGAGCATTGTGATAGTGATTCTGCTGTTGATGGCCGCGCTGGGCGTGGTGATCATGCGTTTCACCGGTTCGTTGAAGGAAACCGTTAAAAAACTCCGTCAGCGTGGGCTGACACCGTGGCATAAAGAGCAGGGAAGCCAGTTCTTCCCTGAGTTGGTTGAACTAAATCAGGCGTTATCGAGCGTCTCACAGGCTTACCCAGCGGCAGCAGGATCACCGCGAAACAGCCTCGAAGAAGATTCTGACACCCACTTTCTGACCCGTGGCGGCCTGCTGCATACAGCTGAGCTGTACGACAACCGTAATTTGCTGGCCATGATTCAGGTCAGCAACTTCAACTCGGTAAAAAATGCCCTCGGCACTACGCTTGCCAAAGAATTTATTCAGCATTTTGCAGAGCGCCTGCGCAGCCTGTTGCCGGAAGGCGCGTTGTGCTGCCGCGACCGTGAAGACACCTTCATCATCGCCTTTGCTGGAATGTATGAACACAAAGACGTGACCTGGTACCGTTCAATCTTGTCGTCCGTTTTCCGCATGAACCCGACGGAAATGGGCGGAGAGTCGCCTCTCTTCACCGGGCATGTGGGCATGGTGATTGAGCCTGTCACCAAAGAGAACATCAGCGAGTGCCTGCGAAATGTAAGCCTGGCCGTTCAGCATGCTCAGAGCCAACGCAACGGCACCTGCGAGCTGTTCACGCCGGAAATGCGTGAAGAAGAAGTGCATAACCTGCGTCTGCATCAGGCGCTGCGCGACGATTTGCAGAATGAAGGTTTTCACCTGGTCATGCAGCCTATCGTGCCTTTTGTCGAAGGTGCGCCCTGTTGTGAAGGTGAGTGCCTGATTCGCTGGCAATCCAATGTGCTGGGCTTTGTGCCTCCGGACAAATTTATCGCCCTGGCGGAACATACCGGGATGATCGTCCCGCTGGGCAAATGGATTATTGAAACCGCCTGCCGTGAGCTTGCGGATTTCATTGCGCGCGGTGCTCCGAAGGACTTTAAGCTGCATGTCAACATTTCTGCGGTTCAGCTCTCGCAGCCAGATTTCTCCCGCCATCTGCTGGAATGCATTCACCGTTACGAGCTGAACAACAGCAACATCTGTATCGAGATAACCGAAAGCGTGCTGCTGCACGACACGCACCGCATTGTCGAGATCCTCGCTTATCTGCGTCGTCTGGGCATTTCCGTGGCGATAGATGACTTTGGTTCGGGGTATTCAAGCCTCTCATATTTGCATTCGTTGCCGTTCGATTGCCTGAAAATCGACAGAGGGTTCGTGCGCAACGTACTGGATGACAAGAAAAGTGAAGCGGTGATCGCTTCGGTGTTAATGCTGTCGCAAAGCTTTGAGGTGCCGCTGGTGGCGGAAGGGGTGGAGACAGCGGAAATGGCAGCCAAGCTGCTGGCGATGGGATGCGATTTGGCGCAGGGATATTACTACTCACGACCGAAACCTTTTGCCGATTTTACCCCGGCAGAAGGCCAGTTTGTTGTTCTGCCTGACTGACAGACTGGCGAAACCAGAGACGAGTTATGCTTATCCTGAAAGAGAAGTTCTCCGTTGATGCTTACCCGCTGACGCTGACCAAAACGATTCTGTTAACCCTGGTGGTGACCTTCTGCTTTGTGCTGGTCACGATGTACGCTTTTTTGCATTTTGAGGGGTATAGCTTCCTCGACGCCATGAGCGAGAAAATGCTCTCCGCGAAAAAGGCGACCATTGAACGTGCCATCAATGATTATGTCGATGTGCCGCTGCAATCCAATGCCATTCTGGTGCATGCGATTGGTCAGGAAGAGGGCGACAACCTGCCTGTCCGTGAGCTGAGCAGTAACCTTATCAATAACATCAACAACGTCTTCTCCGATCGCCATTACCTGAACCTGCTGGAATTTGGCAGCATTAACGGCGACTTTATCGGGGTGTCTCATGACCGGGCCAGAGAGGATTATCTGGCGTTGAAAGATACCAGCACCGCGGGGTTACTGACGTTTTACAGCCACTTAAGTTCGGAATCGGCGGTCATCAAAACCACGCCTGATTACGATCCTCGTCGCCGGGAATGGTACACCGCTGTTGCCAAAGACAAACGTTCGCACTGGACTCGCCCGTTTATTGATTACAACGATCCGGGTATTACCGGTATCGCCTGGAGCTCACCGGCATTTAATCACCACGGAAAATTTGTCGGCGTGGTCGCCAGCGAGCTGCACTTCGATGAGCTCAACCAAAATCTGCAGAAATTCAAACCTTATCCCAACAGCATTTTGCTTATCGTCAACGACCAACATGAACTGGTGGCTTCATCACTTCCGGCTACAGCACAAGCTGCCTCGGTGAAGGCGGGCCAATTGCCCCCTTTACACAAGCTTAGCGAAAGCAGTAATGCAGAAGTGGTGGCCGCAGGGCAAGCCATTCTCCAGCAGGCAAAACCCGGCATGCTGTCAATGAAGGTCAAAGGGCAGGATTACTACGTTGATACCTTTGCCATCCAGGATCAGGAAGCGCAGTTGAACTGGAAGGGGGTGATCATCAGCCCGGCGGAAGCCACTTCACAGACCATTCTCAATTACGGAAAGGTGATGTTGCTGGTGCTCTTTATCGCCTGTGGATTGGGGTTGTTGGCGGTAGTTTGGGTACTCTCCCGAGCCACGCGCCCGCTGCTTGAAATCGCTCGTAAAGCCGACGAACTGGTGACTCACCGCTGGACGCCGTCCACCGACAAGCGCCATTTTCCGGAAATTGCCTCACTCGAAACGACCTTTATGGCGCTGTCGCACAAGCTCGCAGAAAGCTTCGAACTGCAGCGTAAGAAAATCGAAGAAGATGAAGACACGCAACTCTGGACTCGGGCGGGTTTGCTGCAACAACCGTCGCTGTATAAAAAGCGTAACCTGGTCGCGTTGCTACAGATTGGCAATATGTACAGCGTAGTGAATGCGCTGGGTTCCGAATTTGGTGATGCTTTCATTAACGAGTTTATTCGCCGTCTGCGCGACCTGTTGCCGACAGACACGCTGATCGCCCGTGATACCACGGACAAACTGCTGGTGGTTTTCCCGGGTGTAAACCAATACAAGGATTACCAGCGCTATTGCGAGATACTCGGCTCCTTGTTCATGGGCGATGCGCATGAACTGCATGGCGCAGACAATAAATACGTCTACACCGGTAACGTCGGGATGGTGCTTTCGCCCGTCACGGAAGCGTCATTCCCCTCGATTCGACGCGAGGTGGGGATTGCGCTGTTGCAGGCCGAATCTGTAGGGAACGGCGTGGTGACGCTCTTTTCTCAGGAAATGTACGAGCGCGAACTCTACAACATCCAGTTGCACGAGCATCTCCATGACGCTATTCATCACCACGAGTTCCATCTGGTGCTGCAACCGATCATCGATCAGCGCCACGAAGGGCATTGTCGGGAAGGTGAGTGCCTGCTGCGCTGGCATTCACAGGCCCTCGGGGACGTATCGCCGGACAGATTTATTCCGCTGGCGGAAGAGACCGGGCTGATTGTTCCGTTGGGGAAATGGGTTATCGAAGAAGCGTGCCGTGAACTGGCGATGATGATTGCCCGCGGTGCGCCACAGGACTTCCTGCTGCACATTAACGTGTCGGCCATCCAGTTATTACAGCAGGACTTTGCCTGGCACTTAATCGACAGCATACGCAGCAACGGCCTTGCCAACAGCAATATCTGTATTGAAATCACTGAAAGCGTGTTGATGCAGGATATGCAGCGCATCGGCAAAATGCTCGGCTATTTGCGCCGTCATGGAATTTCAATCTCGCTTGATGATTTCGGCTCCGGGTTCTCGAGCCTTTCTTATCTGCACGCGTTGCCGTTTGACAGCATTAAAATCGACCGCAATTTTGTCTCCGGCGTGATGGGCGATGAAAAAGCACAGTCGGTCATTAATTCCCTGATTGTGCTGGCAAGTGGCTTCAACGTGCCGCTGATTGCTGAAGGCATCGAAGATGAAAGCGTAATGCAGAAGCTCAAAGCGCTCGGTTGCCAGAAAGCACAAGGCTACTATTTCCGTCGCCCCGCCGAATTTTCCACCTTCCGCTGTGAAGGCGGTGAGTTCTTTTACCAGTCGGAAGAAGAGGGCAGCGAAGCACTGGTGTGACTGCGGAGCATCCTTATTGTCCGGCGGCGCTGAGCTTGCCAGGCCTACAAGAATGATGTTCACCGTAGGCCGACGCAAGGCGAAGCCTTCACCCGGCATCGGTTGCTCTTTTTCCCCGGACTCTGCTAAAAAAGATGGAATCATAGCCGGGGAGGAAGCCTACACAGATGCAGCAGGACAAACGCAAGCCGGTGTTTAAGGCGATGGATTACATCAGCCAGAACCTGTGTCTGAACCCGACGCTGGAAGAGATTGCAGGCTCGGTGGCGTTGTCGAGCTTTCATTTTCATCGCCTGTTTCGGGCTCAGGTGGGGGAAACCGTGGCGGAGTTTACCCGCCGATTGCGGATGGAAAGGGCGGCCAACTGGTTGCTGGTTTATCCGCAGACCGACATTACCGGGCTCGCGCTGCGGGTGGGTTTTTCCAGCTCGCAAAACTTTGCCAAAGCTTTTCGTCTGCATTTTTCCGTCTCGCCTGGGGAATATCGCCGCCGTCACATTCAGGTAACAAACAGCAAGCCTGGAAACGTCACGGCGCAGAAAAGTGCCTATTCTCACACCACGCCCAACGTTAACGGCATTCTTAGCGCACGTTTGGCAGAGTTGCCCGCTCGGCGAGTGGCGTATATGCGTCGCTTCGGGCCGTACGGCAAAGAAACCTGTGAACAGACGCATCAGGATTTACTTGCCTCGCTGCCTGAACGCACGCCTTCAGAACCCGCAGGTACGCTTTGTGTTTACTGGGATTCACCGGAGATCACAATGCAGTCGCGCTGCCGGACAGATGTTGCGGTTGAAATTGGCGCAACGGAAAAAACCGGGCGAGGTATTGCCGTTCAGATCCTTGCCGCTGGGCTGTATTGCGTCTGCAAATGTGCTGTGTATGGCGAAGACATTGATGCCGCCTGGCAGCAGGCTTTCGACTGGATAAAATCTCGCGGGTTTATTAAGAGCGATAAGCCTTGCTATGAATATTATTATTCCGAAACGGATGTCGACAAAAATTATTACGTGTTCGATCTTTGTATTCCTTTGCAAACCACACCAGAAGCATAAATCAATAACACCTACGCGATATTCGCAACGCAACGGAGCAATCAATGAAAACCTCACGGCTATTTCTGGTGTGCGCACTGGCCGCAACCTCATTACCTGTATTTGCCCAACAGACAGTCACTCTTATTTATGGTGGCGACATTTATAGCGCCGATCCGAATAATCCACACCCGGAAGCCATTGCAATTGAAGGGCAAAAAATCATCGCGGTGGGGAAATATCAGGACGTACAAAAACAGGCCGGCAAGGATGCCACACGTCTTGATTTGCAGGGTAAGTACCTGATGCCGGGTTTGATAGACAGCCATGCGCATGTGGCTTATGCTGGATTCCAGACTGTCACGTTAGCGCTTCCGGATGGGTTGAAGAACGCGAAGGACATTCAGGCCTTCGTTACTGAAAATAAAAATAACCCTAAACTCAATCTTAACGGCGTACAGTTTTACAGTAATCTCTCGTTATATTATTGGAATAATATTCCGTTATTGTCTTCCGTGTTTAATGCACCTGAATATCAAAATATTCCTGTGGTATTAGCCGGTTCAGATGCGCATACAGGATGGGCGAATCAGGCAATGCTGCGCAAAGCAAAGTTAACTGATGACAGGCTCACGAATGCAGATAAAGGGATTAAAGCAGGAACAGGATTAACCGAGGGAAAAATAAATGGATTTGTCTCAGAAGGTGCGTGGGATTACGTACTGAGCGCGATCCCGCCTGTCGATGATAAAAAGATAGCTGAAGGGATAACCGCAGGCGCCGCGGTGATGAACGGTTTTGGACTCACCGCGTGGATGGACCCAATCAGCAACGTGCGCCCGCTGGCACCCGTTTTTAACGCTCATCCTGGGCGAAATGATGAAGGTCTGTTGCCAGCCTACACTGCGCTTGCACAGGCCGGAAAACTCAACGCGCATGTGACCGGGCTGGCGTTGGTGAACATTCATTCCACGCCTGCGGCGATTGATGATGTTGTGGCAGTGAGAGAGAAATTTTCGCACACTCCAGACGTGCGCTTGGGCGGCATCAAAATCTTCCAGGATGGCGTAATTGAATATCCTGCGCAGACCGCCAAACTTAGCGAGCCTTACCTGAATCGACCCGGTTACAGCGGAGATAACTCACTGGACAAAGCACAGTTTTGCCAGTTGATTGCCAAAGCAGATGCGGAACACTTGATTGCTCATTTCCATGCCATCGGCGACCGCGCGGTATCAGAAGCACTGGATGCGATTGCCTGTGCGCGTAAGCAAAATGGCGACAGTCAGGTGCTGCACAGCATTACGCATCTGGAAGTTGTCAGCCCCGACAGCATTCCTCGTTTCCAGCAGTTGAACGTGGCGGCATCAATGCAGTTGCTGTGGGCTGGAAAAGACGCCGCTTCCACCACGCTCATCGACGGAAAAGTACCTGCGCCGCTCTTAAAACATCTTTATCCGGCAGGGGATTTGTATCGCCATCATGCGCTCATTGCCGGTGCGAGCGACTGGCCGGTTTCCAGCCCAAATCCGCTGTTGGCTATCTACACTGCAGTCACCCGCATGGGCGAACTGGGGCAACTACCGCCTGACAGCGAAAAAGTTGGACGCGCCGAAATGTTGCAGGCCTACACGCTCAATGCCGCTAAAGTGATTGGCCGCGACAAAGAGATTGGCTCAATTGCCGTCGGGAAAAGTGCAGATCTGGTGCTGTTTGACCGTAATCTGGAAAAAGTCAGCATCGAAGAACTGCGCGATGCCAAAGTCCTCTGGACGTTGTTTGAAGGCCGTAAGGTTTATCAGGCGAACTAACCCTTTCACATCGACTTCACGCGGGCTACTTTCTCAGCCCGCGCTTCACTCTGCAACCCCACGCACAGCTCACCTGGTCCGTATTACGTAATCCTAGTTTATTGATATTATTGTCTTTTTCTTATTTAAGAAATATTCTGATTTAAGAAATAGCAAGGGACAAAGTCTCAAAGGAATGGGTAAAAATGTCGATGATAAACCTGAGTACCCCAGGCGGTGCGACAGCCGCAGAGAACGAGATTGATCTGGGGCGTCTGCTGGGAGAGCTTATCGACCACCGGGTGATGATTGTGAGTATTACCGCCTTGTTCACGCTGGTTGCGGTTGTCTGGGCGCTGTTCTCCACCCCCGTTTATCAGGCTGATGCGCTGGTACAGATTGAGCAAAAGCAGGGAAATGCGCTGCTCAATAGTCTCAGCCAGATGATGCCCAACACCTCGCCGGAATCGGCACCTGAACTGCAACTTCTGCAATCCCGCATGATCCTCGGTAAAACCATTGATGACCTCAATCTGCGCAGCCAGGTTCAGCAGGTCTATTGGCCGGTGCTAGGCCGTGGCTGGGCGCGCCTCACCGGGAAAAAACCAGGCACCGTCACCCTCAACTGGCTGCATATGCCTCGCGTTCACGGCAAAGCCCAGACGCTGTTGCTGACCGTGGGGAAAAAAGGGCGCTTTCGGTTATCGGGTAAAGGTTTCTCCGTGGACAGTGCGCCCGGTGAAATGGTCGAACTGGGGGGGATCTCCGTCAATATTCGTTCCATTGATGCACCCCCCGGCACTCGCTTTATCCTCAAACGCCTGACGGAACTGGAAGCGATAAACGAGCTGCAAAAGGGCTTTTCGGTGAGCGAGCGTGGCAAAGACAGCGGCATGCTGGGGCTGACAATGAAAGGCGACAACCCGCAGCACATCGCTGATGTCCTCAACAGCATAGCGAACAATTATCTGCAACAGAACGTGGCGCGGCAGGCTGCTCAGGACTCCCGCAGTCTCGATTTTTTACAGACACAGCTGCCGAAAGTGCGAGGCGAACTGGATCAGGCGGAAGATCGCCTGAACCGCTACCGCAAAGCCAGCGATTCAGTCGATCTCAATCTGGAAGCCAAATCCGTGCTGGAGCAGGTGGTGAATGTCGACAATCAGCTTAACGAGCTGACATTCCGTGAAGCCGAAGTCTCGCAGCTCTACAAGAAAGATCACCCGACTTATAAAGCGCTGATGGATAAACGTCGCACGCTGGAGAACGAAAAAGTGCGCCTGAGCAAGCGTGTGTCAACGATGCCGTCGATGCAGCAGGAAATCTTACGTTTGAGCCGCGATGTTGAATCTGGCCGGGCGGTGTATCTGCAATTGTTGAACCGCCAGCAGGAACTGAGCATTGCGCGTTCGAGCGCGATCGGTAACGTTAGAATCATCGATGAAGCGGTCACCCAGCCGCGGCCTGTTGCGCCGAAGAAAACGCTAATCGTGATGTTGGGCGTGATGCTGGGGTTGATGGTGTCTGTCGGCGGTGTATTCATGCGAAGCATGCTGCGTCGGGGGATTGTTTCCCCGGAACAGCTGGAGGAGAAGGGTATCAACGTTTATGCCACGGTGCCGTTGTCCGAGTGGCTGCAAAAGAACCAGCGCCAGCGTAGCAAACAGAAGCTATCACACAGCTATCTGGCGCTTGATAACCCGGCTGATCTGGCGGTGGAGTCCATCCGCAGTCTGCGAACCAGCCTGCATTTTGCGATGATGGAAGCGCCTGATGCGGTGCTGATGATTTCAGGCGCCACGCCGGACAGCGGCAAAACGTTTGTCAGCAGCACCCTGGCGGCGATTGTCGCGCAATCGGCACTGCGCGTACTTTATATCGATGCCGATATGCGCAAAGGCTATGCCCACGAGTTGTTCACGCTGCCCAATGAGAAGGGGCTCTCCGATGTCCTCTCTGGTAAAACGCCCCTGGAGCAAGCCGTGCAGGCTTTCCCTGCCGGCGGGTTCGATGTGCTGACTCGCGGCCAGGTGCCGCCTAATCCTTCTGAATTGCTGATGCACGAACGTTTCCGCTCTCTGCTGCACTGGGCGAATAACGCCTACGACATGGTGATTGTTGACACTCCACCCATTCTGGCGGTGACAGATGCAGCAGTGATTGGCCGCAGCGCAGGCACCAGCCTGGTGGTGGCGCGTTTTGGCATGAACAGCGTGAAAGAGATGACGGTCTGCGTGCAGCGCCTGGAGCAGGGCGGCGTCAAAGTGAAAGGCGCGATACTCAACGGCGTGGTCAAACGAGCCAGCAGTCGACTGGGTGAAGGCTATCACCATTATGGATACCGCTACGACGAAAAAAGCGGAGTCTGATGACACCCTTATTGAACAGCACGTTTCACCCCAATGTGCAGGGTGAAAAAAATTAAGGCGAGAATTGCTGATAAAAATGACGCTAATTTCGGTAATAAATGTTTTTTGGCTATTTGTTCATCGTGCAAATCTGAAGGGGATATAAACGCAACATAGTTGCGCCTTATTTCACTTTAAGGCAATGGACTATTATATTCTGGAATGCTGAAAAATGAGCTCACCTTGATTTTTGTTACTTTATTTTAACGTCATTTTTAGTGGGCTTTATTAAGGTATTTTCATGTTAAAAAAGTGTGTTGGGTGGGTGTGTGATGGGCGATAAAACGTCTTTTATTGCAGCGGATAAAGTATTTTAAAGAGTGAGTTAAGCGGTAAAAATAATGTGATTATCTATCCGCAGGCGAAGGCGCATGAAATTGCGGTCGGTTGTTATTTTTTAACTTGGGAATTATCCTACTCCAGCGACTTCACTTATTACTATCTCCAGACGTCAGACCCTATTTTCGCAACCCATCTTCGCACACTGGCAGCCAGAGCCAGGGCGGTGGCATGGATGATATTCCGTGCCTTTCAGGGACGGAAGTCAGCCCGGGCGTATACCCGGTTAACTAGCCTGAATATTCAGGTTCAATCAGTCCATTCATTGAATGAGGAACATAAATGAAAAAGACGCTTTGTGCAGTTCTGGCTGCGCTGACCTTCGCCGCAGTCGCACCTTCCGCGGTCGCCGCAACTGAAGCAGCTGCAGGCACCACGGCTGCAACCGCAGGGACCACTGGCGGCGTGGCCGCTGGCGCAGTAGGCACCGCCACCGTCGTGGGTGTGAGCGCCGTTGCTGGCCTCGCCACACTGGCGGTTGTTGCGGCCAACGACAGCAGCGATGGCTCTAAAAACACCACCACCACCACTGCCACGCGTTAAGGCGGTTTGCGCTGAGTGACTCACTCAGTGCCTGTTACCCGGCGGCGCAGTTGGCCCCGGGTAATTTCACCCTGAAGCGGTTTAGGGATTCATTTTGAGAAGGAGTTAGGGTGCGAGTGCTGATTTTTCCCTTGATAGGGCTGTTCCTGCAAGGGTGTACGCCCAGCCAGCAAAGTATGGTGGACACGTTCTCCGCATCGCTGCGCGGTGCGCCGGACGTAGTGGTGGCAGATGAAGAGATTCAGGCTCTGCCCTACGCCACGATGTATCTGCGGCTCAACGACGGTCAGCGCATTTTTGTGGTGCTCGGCTATCGGGAAAACGGCCTCAACAAATGGCTCACTCAGGATCACGCGATGATCGTGACGGACCACGGGCGGCTGGAAAAAACCGTCGGCCTGCACAGCAACCTTCTGGAAGTGACTCATCTTGCCAGCGATCCGCTGAGAAATGCCGCGCAGCTACAAAATGGTCAGCAATGGCAGCGTGACATCCGTTGGACCGAAGACGGTGAGCTACGTTCCGCCCGACTGACCTCAACGTTTACCTCTGCGGGGAAAAGCACGCTGATGATTGCCGGTCAGCCTGTTGAGACACAACTGTGGCGGGAAACCGTGCGCAGCGCTTCACCGCAGCGCGAATGGCAAAACACGTTCTGGATTGAGAACACTACCGGGCTGGTTCGTCAGAGTCAGCAAATGATTGGCGCAGGCGTACTGCCCGCAGAAATGACGCTCCTGAAACCCGCCCCATGAAAATGCTTCTAACGCTGCTGACAGGCACCTTACTGCTCGCCACTTCCGCTCTCGCTGCAAAAGACAGCGTGGTGACGATTTACGGCCCCCAATCCGGGCAACAGATCAGGGTTGAGAATGTTCAAACCCTGGCTCAGCTGGTGACCTCACCTGAAGTGAGCGCCAACGCCTGGTGGCCAGGTGCCATTATCACCACCACGGCGGCAAGCCAAAAGGCCAAAGCCCAGCAGCAACACATTTTGCAGCAGCTCAACACCTGGCAACAGCAGGCGAAAGGGCCGCTGGCCGCGACGTTGCGCAGTGTTAAAGCACAGCTTGCCAGCTTTACGGTGGTAGGTCGTTTATCGGTGAATCTGGACCCGGACGTGGTACGCACTCAGCCCCATGCCAATGTTCGCCTGCAAGGTGAATACCAGCTTTATCTGACGCCGCGACCGGACACCGTCACATTGCTGGGTGCGATTGATTCGCCAGGCAAGCAACGCTGGCTACCGGCAACCAGCGTACGTGATTACTTCAAAGGCCAGCTATTTTTGGCGGGAGCCGACACCAGCCACGTTACGGTGATTTCACCTTCCGGGGAGCAAAACGTTGCGCCGATAGCGCTGTGGAACGATCTGCATCGCGAGGCCGAACCCGGCAGCGTGATTTGGGTTGGTTTTGCCGAAGGTGAGCGTGGCTTGAATGAACAGATTATTCGTCTGCTGGCACAAAGGGAGGCGAAACCATGAAACAACGTCTGTTGCTGAGTTGCCTGGCGGTGGCTGTTTCCAGCGCTTGTTATGCCGAAACTGAAACATTCCCCGATCCGCTCGGCCCGTCTCAGTCGGATTTTGGCGGCACCGGCCTGCTGCAAATGCCTAACGCCCGCATCGCCCGTGAAGGGGAGTTCAGCCTCAACTATCGCGATAACGATCAGTACCGTTTTTATTCGACGTCGATTGCGCTGTTCCCGTGGCTGGAAGGCACCATTCGCTATTCCGATGTCCGTACCCGCAAATACAGCAACAACCCGGATTTCAGCGGCGACCAGAGCTACAAAGACAAGTCCTTCGATTTCAAAGTTCGACTGTGGGAAGAGTCAGCCTGGATACCGCAACTGGCATTAGGCAAACGCGATATTGCCGGAACGGGTTTATTCGACGGTGAGTATCTGGCGGCCAGCAAAAGGGTTGGGCCGGTTGATCTGACTTTCGGCATGGCGTGGGGATATCCGGGCAATAGCGGCAATATCAGTAACCCTTTCTGCCGCATGAATGATAAGTACTGCACCCGAGCAGAACTGAACGATGCAGGTGATATCAGCTTCAGCGACATGTTCCGTGGCCCGGCAGCGCTGTTCGCTGGCGTGGAATACCAGACTCCGTGGCACCCGCTGCGCCTCAAGCTGGAGTATGACGGCAACGATTATAAGAACGAGTTTGCGGGCCACATCAAACAAGCCAGCCCGTTTAACGTTGGCGCAGTTTACCGTGCCGCCGAATGGGCAGATTTGACGCTGAACTACGAGCGTGGCAACACGCTGATGTTCGGTTTTACGCTGCGGACCAATTTCAACGATCTGCGCCCGGCGTTGCGGGATAACCCGAAGCCGCACTATCAGCCAGCGCCGGAGACAACGGGGCTGCAGTACACCGCCGTTGCGAGCCAGCTCACTGAATTAAAATATAACGCCGGATTTAACGCCCCGGAAATGCTCCAGCGGGATAACACGCTCTATCTGCGCGGCGAGCAGTACCGTTATCGCGATTCGCGGGAAGCCGTGGATCGTGCCAATCGCATTCTGATTAATCACCTGCCGGAAGGCGTTGAAACGCTGAGCGTGACGCAGACGCGCAATCATCTGCCCATGGTCACCACGGAAACTCAGGTCTCCAGCCTGCGCCAGCAGCTTGAGGGCTATCCTCTCGGGCAGGAAAAAACGCTGGAACAGCAACGCGTGGAGCCGGTTGATTTCTCCGCCTGGGGGCGTGGTTATCGCATCAAAGAGAGCCGTTTCAATTACTCCCTTTCGCCAACCCTTGCTCAGTCGCTCGGTGGCCCTGAAGGGTTCTATATGTTCCAGGTTGGGCTATTAGCAAGCGCCAACTACTGGCTGACGGATAACCTGCTGCTCGACGGTGGCGTGTTCGCCAACCTCTACAACAACTACGACAAATTTAACTCCTCGCTCCTGCCTACAGACTCAACGTTGCCGCGAGTAAGAACCCACATTCGCGACTATGTCGCCAACGATGTTTACGTCAACAACCTGCAGGGTAACTACGTTCGTCGCCTCGGGCAGGGCTTTTACGGCCAGCTCTACGGTGGCTATCTGGAAACGATGTACGGCGGCGTCGGAGCTGAAGTGCTTTTCCGTCCGCTGGATGCCAGTTGGGCACTGGGAATGGACGTGAACTACGTCAAACAACGCGACTGGAACAACATGATGCGCTTTACCGACTACAGCGCGCCGACAGGTTTTCTGACTGCTTACTGGAACCCGCCGCAGGTCAATTCGGTATTGATGAAGCTCAGTGTCGGCCAGTATCTGGCGAAAGACAAAGGCGCGACGCTGGATGTCGCTAAGCGTTTTGACAGCGGCGTGACCGTGGGCGTGTGGGCGGCGATGACCAATGTCTCAAAAGAAGACTACGGCGAAGGCGGCTTCAGCAAAGGCTTTTATGTCTCTGTGCCGCTGGATCTGATGACCATCTCGCCAAACCGCAACCGCGCCGTGGTGTCCTGGACGCCGTTAACGCGTGATGGCGGGCAAATGCTCGGCCGCAAATATCAGCTCTACGGCATGACCGCAGAACGCGAAATGCCCGTGGGGCAATAACCCTGAACACCTTGATGAATGATAGTGAGACATGAAAAAGCGAATCTTTAAATTTTCCCTGCTGGGTCTGGCGCTTGTGACGCTGAGCGGCTGCACTGTGGTGCCCGGTCAGGGGCTGAGCACCCGTGGCAAAGATGTCATCGAACTGCCGGACAGCCAGTACGACCTCGATAAAATGGTCAACGTCTACCCGCTGACGCCAGGGCTGGTCGATAAACTTCGCCCGCAGCCGGTGACTTCTCGCGCCAATCCGCTGTTGGATGAACAACTGACTCAGTATGAATACCGCATTGGCGTGGGCGATGTGCTGATGGTCACCGTCTGGGATCACCCGGAACTGACGACGCCTGCGGGCCAGTATCGTAGCGCCAGCGACACGGGCAACTGGGTGAATGCCGACGGGGCGATTTTCTACCCTTATATCGGTCGGCTGAAGGTGGCCGGGAAAACGCTGACTCAGGTTCGCGCCGAGATAACCGCGCGGCTGGATAAAGTGATTGAGAGCCCGCAGGTGGATGTCAGCATCGCCGCATTCCGTTCGCAGAAAACGTATGTGACGGGCGAAGTGGCGAAGTCTGGCCAACAGCCAATCACCAACATTCCGCTGACGGTGATGGATGCCATCAACAACGCAGGCGGCCTGACCGCAGACGCCGATTGGCGCAACGTGGTGCTCACGCATCAAGGGCAGGACACAAAAATCTCACTGTATGCACTGATGCAGCGCGGAGATCTGACCCAAAACAAACTGCTGCATCCAGGCGATATTCTTTTCGTGCCGCGCAATGACGATCTGAAAGTCTTTGTGATGGGCGAAGTGGGCCGCCAGAGCACGCTCAAAATGGATCGCAGCGGCATGACGCTGGCAGAAGCGCTCGGCAATGCTGAAGGCATGAAGCAGGAGATGTCCGACGCCAGCGGCGTGTTTGTCATTCGCTCACTGAAAGGCAAGCAGGGCGGCAAGATTGCCAACGTTTATCAGCTCAATACCAAAGATGCCACGGCGATGGTGCTCGGCACGGAATTCCCGCTCGAACCTTACGACATCGTGTATGTCACCACTGCGCCGCTGGTGCGCTGGAATCGCGTGATTTCGCAACTGGTCCCGACTATCTCCGGCGTTCACGATCTCACCGAAACCGCGAGGTTTATCAAATCATGGCCAAACTAAGTTTCCACTCCATTCTGGTGGTGTGCACCGGAAACATTTGTCGTTCGCCCACGGGCGAGCGCTTGCTGCGTGAAATGCTGCCGCACGTTCAGGTTGATTCTGCGGGGACCGCAGGCTTAACCGGAAAACCAGCAGATTCGGCGGCTTCCCAGGCGGCGGAGAAAAACGGGTTATCCCTTGAAGGCCATATCGCCCGCAAAATCACGCCCGCCATGGCGCGGGAGTATGACCTGATTCTGGTGATGGAATCCGAGCATATTGCTCAGGTGACGTCGATGGTGCCAGAAGTCAGGGGCAAGACGCTGTTCTTCGGCCAGTGGCTTAAGGAAAAAGAGATCCCGGATCCTTACCGCAAAAGTCACGAAGCGTTCGATCATGTTTACGGCCTGATGCAACAGGCCAGTCAGGAATGGGCAAAAAGGCTCAGCTAAATTCACGGAAGTTGTGTTATGTCGACCAAAAACCTTAGCGCGCCGCAGGGCGCTGCCACGGCAGAGAATGAGATTGATTTGGGCCGTCTGCTTGGCGAACTTCTTGACCATGCAAAGCTGATTATCGGGATAACCGCGCTGTTCACCGTGCTGGCGGTGGTTTACGCGCTGTTCTCCACGCCAGTCTATCAGGCTGACGCCATGATTCAGGTGGAGCAAAAGCAGGGCAACGCGCTGCTCAGCAGCCTGAGCCAGATGATGCCGAATGCCTCGCCGGAATCGGCCCCTGAAATGCAGTTGCTGCAATCCAGGATGATCCTCGGCAAAACCATTGATGACCTGAGCCTGCGTAACGTCGTTCAGCAAAAGTATTTCCCGGTCTTTGGCCGCGGCTGGGCGCGTTTAACCGGTGAACAACCAGCTGAACTGGCTATCAGCTGGATGAACATTCCGCGTCTTTACGGCAAGTCGCAAATCCTGACGCTGACCGTAGGCGAAGAAGGCCGTTATCACCTTGAAGGTGAAAGCCTCAGCGCTGACGGCGTACAGGGGCAATTGCTGGATGTGGACGGCATTTCGCTGAAAATCGCGGATATTCAGGCGCGACCGGGCACCCGGTTCACGCTCAGCCAGCAAACGGAGCTGGAAGCGATTAACGATTTGCAGCTCAGTTTTGCCGTCAACGAGCGTAGCAAAGACAGCGGTATGCTGGGGCTGACCATGACCGGTGACGACCCGCAGCTTATCGCCCGCATTCTCAACAGCATTGCGGATAACTATTTGCAGCAAAATATCGCCCGCCAGGCCGCACAAGATTCGCGCAGCCTGGAGTTCCTGCAAAGCCAGTTGCCAAAAGTGCGCGGCGAGCTGGATGAGGCTGAAAGCAAGCTCAACAGCTACCGTCAGGAACGCGACTCGGTCGATCTCAATCTGGAAGCCAAATCGGTGCTCGAACAGATTGTGAATACCGACAATCAGCTGAACGAACTGACCTTCCGTGAGGCGGAAATTTCGCAGCTGTACAAGAAGGATCACCCGACCTACAAAGCGCTGATGGATAAACGCCAGACGCTGGAACAGGAAAAAAAGCGCCTTAACAAACGCGTTTCGGCGATGCCTGCGACGCAACAGGAAGTGCTGCGTTTGAGCCGCGATGTCGAATCTGGTCGTGCGGTTTACCTGCAATTACTCAACCGCCAGCAGGAACTGAGCATTGCTCAGTCGAGCGCCATCGGTAATGTGCGCATCATCGATTCTGCGGTGACTCAGCCGCAGCCCATTAAGCCAAAAAAGGCGCTGGTGGTGGTGATGGGGCTGATGCTTGGCCTGTTTATTTCTGTCGGCCTGGTGCTGGCACGCGCGATGTTGCGCCGTGGGATTGAATCGCCGGAACAGCTGGAAGAGCAGGGCATCAACGTGTACGCCACCGTGCCTGTGTCTGAATGGCTGGAAAAGAAAACGCGTTTGCGCAGCAAAAACATCTTCTCGACCACCTTCCGCCATCGCACCAAAAACGTGCCGTTTCTGGCGGTGGATAATCCGGTCGATCTTGCTGTTGAGGCCGTGCGTGGTCTGCGTACCAGCCTGCACTTCGCGATGATGGAGTCGTCGAATAATTTGCTGATGATATCCGGTGCCACGCCGGACAGCGGCAAAACGTTCGTCAGCAGCACGCTGGCGGCGATTGTGGCGCAGTCCGGGCAAAAAGTGCTGTTCATCGATGCCGATATGCGTCGCGGTTATTCTCATGAGCTGTTTTCAATGGACAACCACGCGGGGCTGTCGGATGCGCTGGCGGGCAAAGTGGAAACCAGCTCTGTGATCCGCACCTTCGACAAAGGCGGTTTTGACGTGATCACCCGTGGGCAAGTGCCGCCCAATCCGGCGGAGCTGCTGATGCATGAACGTTTCCGTCACTTGATGGAATGGGCAAGCGAGCACTACGACATGGTGATTATCGACACGCCGCCGATTCTTGCGGTGACCGATGCCGCGGTGATTGGCCGTATCGCAGGAACCAGCCTTGTAGTGGCGCGTTTCGGGATGAACAGCGTCAAAGAGATGACCGTGTGTGTTCAGCGTCTGGAACAAGGCGGGGTGAACATCAAAGGCGCGATCCTCAACGGGATAGTCAAACGCGCCAGCAGCCAGTACGGCTACGGGTATCACCATTACGGCTACAGCTACGCCGAAAAAGAGTAAATCAGCCCCCGCACTGCGGGGGTTTTCTTAAGCAAAGCGTTATGCGAAGGAGAGCGCAGCATGCTGACAGGCATCACGATAGATTTTTTGATGGTATTCCTTAGCGGCTTTACCGGGCTGGCAGTCGCCAGAAAAACGGCTCCGGTCATTGGTCTGCTGGATAAACCTGATGCGCGTAAAGTTCATGACGGGCATATTCCGCTGGTTGGGGGCATTTCGGTGTGGATAGCGCTCTGTGCGGTGCAGATGCTCAACCCGGGCTGGCTCGATGCGCAGCCTATTTTCTGGTTTTGTCTCTCGCTGCTGTTGATTGTCGGCGTTATCGATGACCGCTTCAACTTGCCCGTAATGCCGCGGATCATCGCTCAGGCGCTGACTGCTGTACTGATGATGTACTCCGGAAACACACTCTGGACGCTTGGGGAAATTGTGCCTGGCTACGTGATGGTGCTGGGCGCAGCGGGATATCTGTTGACGCTGGTCGCCATCTGGGCATCGATTAATGCTTTCAATATGATAGATGGCATTGATGGATTACTCGGGGCGGTTTCCTGTGTCACCTTTTCGGCGCTGGCCTGGCTCTTTTACCAGCATGGTCAACACGGAGAAGGCCAGTGGAGCCTGGCGCTGGTGCTGGCATTACTGCCGTATCTGGCTGCCAATCTTGGTCTGTTCGGCGGTAAAAAACGCAAAGTGTTTATGGGCGATGCCGGGAGCACGGTCCTTGGCTTTGCCGCCATCTGGCTGCTGGTGGTCGCCACGCAGTCTGAACAACCGGTGATGACACCCGTCACAGCGCTGTGGCTGATTGCGATACCGCTGGCTGACATGGGCGCGGTGTGTTTACGTCGCCTGTGCAGCCGGGTTAGTCCGTTTCGCCCTGATCGCGGGCATATCCACCATATCGTCATGAAATGTGGGTTCAGCCCGCGCCAGACACTGGCCATCTTGTTCGCAGCAGCGGTACTTTGTGCAGCCGTGGGCATTGTGTTCGGGAGCGTTGAAATGCCCGAATGGATAAGCCTCGCACTTTTTTTGTTGGCGTTTGCTGGCTGGTACCGCTTCTCATCCCGGGTTTTCCATCGCTAGAAGCAAGCTACCTGTTTTGTGGTTGCGTTCCAGGCATTCCCCAAATTATGTTGCTGTATTAAGACGGATTTGGGAGGGGACTATCGTGACAACGCCTGCTTTAGAAACCGCGCGACTGCTGCTCAAACCGCTGCAGTCAGAAGATGCCGTGCAGATCCAACAGAAATTCCCGCGCTGGGAAATCGTGCAGTATCTGGTCTCCACCGTGCCGTGGCCTTTTCCTGAAGGTGCGGCGCAAAACTACGTCGATAACGTCGCCTTAGCCGCCACCAAAAACGGCACCGGCTGGTTCTGGTCGCTACGTCGCAAAGAAGCGGAAAACGAGCTGATAGGCGTTATCTGTCTGATGGACCAGCCTGATAACAACCGTGGTTTCTGGCTGGTGCCAGAATGGCAAGGGCAAGGATTGATGAGCGAAGCCTGCGATGTGGTCAACGACTTCTGGTTTGCGACACTGGGTAAAGATGTGCTGCGCGCGCCAAAAGCGGTCACCAATCAGCGTTCGAAAAACATCTCCTCCCGCAGCGGCATGCGGCTGGTCCGCAAGCAAATGGGCCAGTATGTTTCTGGGGATCTTGAGACTGAGCTTTGGGAAATGACTCGCGAGATGTGGGAGAGGGGGAAAGGGCGGGGGTGAGCGGGGTGTATGAACCGGTCACATGGGTAACAACATTGACCGGTCACATGGGTGACACCTTCATATCAATCGAGCCGGATTATACGATGGTTTATTTTGT